>JBBEDS010000013.1:2587-25732 GCA_040881175.1 Minisyncoccota bacterium
ATAGATCATGAAGGCGTAGAGGCTGTTATAGTAACTCGCAAAAAGGATATCGAATACCCCATAGACGAGCACCCATTAATCCAGGCCATCCATCTTTTCAATCCGCTCTTTGAAGATGAGACTGGCCCTGAGCCACCCACCACCTCAGTAGTGGTTTAGAAAGTAGCGGTACTCCCGCTGCTTTTTCTTGCAATGAACCCTCTCATGATATATTTTCTATTAAGCACCTAAAAATATATGGGAGTTTACCACATGAGCAAGAACATGGTCATTTTCGGAATTACCGGGACGCTTGGCGCCGGTAAGGGGACAATCGTTGATTACCTTAAAGAAAAAGGGCTTCGTCATTTTTCTGTCAGCGGTTTCTTGGCCGAAGAGGTTAAGAGAAGGGGGCTACCGGTTAATCGCGATACCCTAGTCGCCATGGGCAATGAACTACGCGCCCAGCATTCACCAAGTTACCTGGCTGAACAACTCTACGAGCAAGCGGTGATATCTGGAGAAAACTGCATCATCGAGTCGCTACGCACGCCCGGCGAGGTGGAAGCCCTAAGGCTAAAAAGTGAATTTTAT
This sequence comes from Minisyncoccota bacterium, assembly GCA_040881175.1. Lineage (GTDB taxonomy): Bacteria > Patescibacteriota > Minisyncoccia > 2-02-FULL-40-12 > IGHO2-01-FULL-4-A > JBBEDS01. The sequence continues at coordinate 3,161 of JBBEDS010000013.1, forward strand.
CTTCTGTCCGTAGATGCCAAGCCTGAGATAAGGTATCAGCGGATCCAGGCCAGAAAAAGCGAGAAAGATGCCATCTCTTTTGAGAAATTCCTTGAAAATGAGGAAAGAGAGATGGAATCGGATGATCCCAACAAGCAGAATCTCCGCGAGTGTATCGCCAGAGCAAACTTTAGCTTTGAGAATAATGGGACTGTCAAAGAGCTTCGGCTTGATTTGGCAAGAACGCTCAGAGTGATATTGGATAGGGCGGGCTTTTAAGAAGCCCGTTTTTGTTTTATCATTTCATATACATGACTCATCTGGAGATACGAGACAAATTTTTAAGATTTTTTGAGGATAGGGGACACAAAATTGTGCCTTCGAGCTCGCTTTTGCCGACCGACCCGTCGGTTCTTTTCACAACGGCCGGCATGCAGCAATTCAAGCAATACTATACCGGCGAAGCTGATCCGATGAAAGACTTCGACTCTTTGAATACGACATCTATTCAAAAAAGTATGCGTACCTCAGATATTGATGAGGTCGGCGATGAATCACATAATACTTTCTTTGAAATGCTTGGTAATTTTTCTTTCGGAGGCTATTGGAAGGAAGAAGCAATTAAATATGGCTATGGCTTCATAACCAAAGAGCTTGGCATTTCTCTGGACAGGATTACCGTCTCAGTCTTTAAGGGAGATGACGATACCCTGGCCGATAACGAATCACTGGAGATATGGAAAGCCATTGGAGTTCCAGAAAAACAGATAGTATTTGGGCCAAGAGAAGATAATTTCTGGGGTCCGACAGGCAGCAAAGGACCATGTGGTCCTACTACGGAGATATATATCGACGGCATGGAAGTTTGGAATATTGTTTTCAATGAATTTTTTTGTGATGAGCATAGAAAATTCCTGCCTTTAGAGAAGAAGGGTATTGATACCGGAATGGGCCTCGAAAGATTGGCCATGATCATGCAGGGCAAAGAAAATATATTTGAGACTGATCTCCTGTCACCGATAGTCGGGGAAGTTAGAGGAAAGAAGCTATATGACCAGGAGAAGAACAAGTCATCAGAGAGAATAGTATCCGACCATCTTCGTTCGGCCATCTTTCTGATTGCTGATGGGGTACGGCCATCAAATGTAGAGCAGGGGTACATATTAAGAAGACTGCTCCGAAGAGCTATACGCCATAGCCAGCTACTGGAGCTACCCAAAGATGTTAACGAGAGAGTTTTGCATGTCATCAGCCATGATATATATGGTGAGGTATACCCTGAGCTTGAGAAAAAGAAGAAAGAAATATTGGAGACTATCCAGATGGAATCAGATAAGTTCAATAAAGCTCTGGGCAATGGCTTGCGTGTGTTTAGTAAAATAATTGAGAAGATGAAAGAAGAGGACAAAAATGTAGTATCAGGCAAAGATGCATTTGATCTCTACACTAGCTATGGATTTCCGATAGAACTTGTTGAGGAATTGGCAAAAGAGAATAATTTCACCGTTGACCTGGCCGGATTTGAGAAAGAGATAGAGGAGCACAAGGCTAAATCTCGTGAAGGAGCAGAGAAAAAGTTTGGCGGACATGGATTAATATTAGACACGGGCGAGTTGAAAGCTGGTGACGAAGAAGAATTGAAAAAAGTCACTCGTCTGCATACTGCAACCCACTTGCTGCATGCTTCATTGCGTAAAACATTAGGTGATGATGTCAAACAGGCAGGCTCAGATATTACTGCCGAAAGATTGAGATTTGATTTTACATTCCCTAGGAAGTTAACCGAAGAAGAGATTGCAGAAGTAGAAGATCTGGTTAATGAAACTATTAAAGATGGGCTGACTGTTTCTTTCAGGGAGATGCCCTATGAAGAAGCGGTGAAACTTGGCGCCCTCTCATTCTTCAAAGAAAAATATCCGCCAGTCGTAAAAGTGTACACCGTGGGGGATTGGAACGAACCTTTCAGCCGTGAACTTTGTGGCGGACCACATGTTTCAAATACCTCGGAGATCGGCCATTTCAAGATCAAAAAAGAAGAATCTATCGCAGCCGGAACTCGCAGAATCAGAGCTATAGTTGAGTAATAAACTCTTTTCTCAACATTTTGTATACAAAGTATCTCGTTTGTTGATATTTGATGTGGTATAATTTGTGGGTCAATGAGCTCAACTAAGATCATAAATGTTCTGAAAAACGATAGCTTCGATGACGTTTTCGATTACTTCAAGAATCTTGAAGCGGAAGACGTCATTTTTATCTTCCCCAGGGGTTCTAGATTTGCAAAACAAGAGCAACATTTCGAGGCGCTAAAAAGAGAGGCCAGCAGCTCAGGTAAAAGAATCAGTATTATGACAAGCGACCCCGCGGTCATCAGTCTTGCCGCCGTTAACGATATGGATATCCTGGAATCAAATGAGCCTGCTCGCAGAAGTAGCCCAGCAGAAAAGACAATAGATGAGAAGACACCAGTAGAGATTCGAGCAGAAATAGAAGAAGAGGAAACAGAAACGCCTGAGGAAGTAGAGGATTCTATACTCCCTGACGAAGAGCAGGTTCAACCTCAAGCAGAAGCAGCTATGTTTGAAGAGGAGGATTCATATAATGAAGCTGCATTGCCGGAAGTTATCTTAACTGCGGCAAGAACCAGGAAAAAACAAGTGGCAGAAGAAGTAGGAGAGGAATATGAAGAATCCGACCAGAGAGTAATTAAAGACATCATTAGAAACGAATCGGAAAGTACGGTTAAGATAAAAGAAGCCAAGGAGCCGACATTCAAGCTGGATATCAAGAGTGAGACTCCCGAAGATAGTAAATCCACCAAAGAGCTCGAGAAGATCTGGGGAGGAAAAAGAGAAAAAGCCAAAGATTTGTTTGTTAATCCGGCTAAAAGACTCAAGGCTTCTAATTTTTTCAAAAAGACCCCGCTATTAGTTACGGCAGGTGCGGTTGTAATATTGGGCCTGATACTCTACGGCACTCTTGGCAGTGCCCAGATCACGATTGTCCCCCAGAAACAAAATCTTAATTTCCAATTAAATGTAGCCGCCTCTAGTACTGCCACTGAAGTGAGCGCGGATTTCAACAGAATACCCGGGCAAAGATTTACTGATCAAAAGGAGGCTTCCGACATATTTCCCGCCACAGGGCAAAAAGAGGTAGTACAGAAAGCTAGCGGAGAGATAACAATATTCAACAAGAGCTCAGTTGCGCAAAGATTGGTAGCTACGACTCGTTTTGAAACACCGGCGGGTCTGGTATATAGGATTCCACAAACTTTGACTGTTCCGGCAGCTCAAGGCGGTACCCCTGGATCAATCAAATCACCAGTTAGTGCTGACAGGCCAGGACCAGAATATAATATCGGCCCGACAACATTTACCGTACCCGGACTTAAGGGCTCGCCTAAGTTTGACGACTTCTATGCTGAATCGTCCGCGCCTATGGCGGGAGGCATCATAGGCCCATCAAAAATAGTCACTGAAGAAGATTTCACAAAGGCTCAAGAAGCACTGACGGCAAGAGTGCGTGAAGAGATCACGCAGTCAGTTAAAAGCCAGTCCAGCGATCTCAAGATTTTGGATTCAGTGGCAATAAGTTTTGAAGAACCCGTGACTAACGCAAAAGCAGGGGAAGCGGCTTCCGAATTAAGGATGACCATAAAAGGAGCGGCCGACGTAGTCGTTTTTAGAGAAGCTGATGTTATGAAATTGATTGAGAATTTCGTGACTAAAAGCGGCAACTTCAAAGTGCTTGAGCAAGGATTAGATATTAATTACACAAATCCCATAGCAAGTTCGGACAGCACTTCTTTGGCGTTTGACATACGCGTGACAGGGAGAGCCGCCTACGTGTTAGATACTGATAAAATAGCCGATGAAGTCTCCGGTATGAGCGAGGATGCCATACGCACCTATTTCAAAAACATAGCCGAAATAGAGTCGGCACGCATAGTCTTGTCTCCTTTCTGGGTCAAGAAAATGCCCAGAGATGCGGATAAAATAAAGATAATCATCAACAATAATTAGCCGCTCAAGAGGCTAGGGAGTTGAAGTTGACTTACAAATCCGTATCTGTTAAGATATACCCAATGGAATAAAGGTTTTTATCAGCCTGGTTTCCTAGTGAAATCTGGTTTTTATTCTATCTTTTGAAGCTTTCCAAAATTGTCAGATAATAAATTAAAACAAGAAGGTGTAGTCATAGACGCTCTTCCGGATACCAAGTTTAAAGTTAAGCTTGAAGATGGCCAAGAAATTTTGGCATATCTAGCCGGCAAGATGAGATTGCACTACATCAAAGTGATGATTGGCGATAAGGTTACGGTGGAGATGAATCCGGGCGATAATAAAGGCCGCATCATTTATCGTAAATAGAACCATGAAAGTACAAGCATCAGTTAAAAAAATGTGCAGCAAATGCAAGCTCGTCCGCCGAAAGGGCAAGCTGTTTTGTATTTGTACTAACCCGAAGCATAAGCAGAGACAGGGTTAACTTTTAATATATGGCAAGAATTTCAGGAATCAACATTCCAGACAACAAAAAAATAGAATTTTCATTAAGCTATATTTATGGCATTGGTCCTGCGGCAAGCAAGGTTATTCTCAAGTCAGCTAATATAGATAAGGACAAGAAGGCCAAAGACCTAACCTCGGAAGAGATAAGCAAGATCCAGAACCTTATTGATCGCAACTACAAAGTTGAGGGTAATTTAAGAAGAGAAATTGGAGATAATATAAAGAGACTAAAAGAAGTAGGCGCTCTCAGAGGAATGCGTCACGCCCGAAGACTTCCCATTCACGGCAGAACGAAGACAAACTCCAGGACAACCAGGGGTAATGTCAGAAAGACAATGGGATCAGGACGTAAGCCATCATCACAAAAGACTTAATACTTAATTTATGGGTAAGAAAAGAATCATTACAGGCGGTGGATCAGGAGGAGAAAATGCCGAAAAAGAAGTCGGCGGCTCTTCGGCTTCCAAGAAGGGCGTTAAAAAGCAGGTTGTAAAGGGTACGGTTAATATTTCATCCTCATACAACAACACCATCGTATCCGTTGCTGATAGCAAGGGTAACGTATTTGCGCATTCTTCAGCTGGCAGTCTTGGCTTTAAGGGCGCCAGAAAATCAACTCCTTACGCCGCAACATTAGTCGGCAAGGATGCAGTTGAGAAAGCAAAGAAATTCGGCTTTCAGGAAGCAAGGATATCAGTAAAAGGAATCGGTCCTGGCCGAGAAGCAGCAATAAGAGGAATCGCTAGTACCGGAGTTAATATTACCGCAATAATAGATGCCACGCCTATGGCCCATAACGGGGTAAGGCCGGCAAAACCACGAAGAGTCTAATTTTTAATACATGGCACGTTACAGAGGACCAAAAGAAAAGATAGAACGCAGGCTGGGAACTAAGCTCTTCCTTAAGGGCGAGCGCTCATATTCCCCAAAGTCAGCTACCGTAAAGAGAATGTATCCTCCCGGAGCTAGAAACAGGAAGTTTCAGCCGAGATTATCAGAATACGGCCAGCAGCTGCAGTCAAAGCAAAGAATCAGAAATGTATACCGAATGCTTGAGAAGCAATTTAAGAACTGGGTCAAAGATGCCATTAGCTCTAAAACTGAAACCGGTGAGTTTCTGATCAGAAGACTAGAGAGACGTCTTGATAATGCGGTCTTCAGAGCAGGATTCGCTCAATCAAGAGATCAGGCCAGGCAAATCGTAAATCACGGCCACATCCTGGTAAACGGACGCAAAGTTTCGATACCATCATACGAAGTGAAGAATGGAGATATAATTACCGTCAGAGAAGGAAGCAAGAAATCAAAATATTTTTCAGCATTAGCACCGCAATGGATTAAAAAACAGGAAACACCACAGTGGATAGATCTGGATGCAGAAACATTCACTGCTAAAATAACCGGTGCGCCGAATATTGGGGAAAGCGGGCTAGAGACAGGCGACATACAGTCGACAATCGAATATTATTCAAGATAATCAATCTTTTGCCTCGGCAACTGTTAAGATGATAGGTATTAATTCCTAATTCAGCTAGCAGATTACGAGCTAAAAGATAAAATATATGATTCAGTTACCATCAGAACCAAAGTTAGTGTCAAAGACCGGCAGTCGGGCAGTTTTTGAGATTTCCCCTCTCTATCCGGGATATGGCATGACTATAGGTAACACCTTGAGACGTGTTCTGATCTCCTCTCTTGAAGGAGCAGCTATCACTTCCGTGAAGATTAAAGGGGTGGACCACGAGTTCTCCTCAATCGAAGGCGTTCTAGAAGATGTCATCGAGATAGTTCTAAACTTGAAGAAAGTCAGATTTAAGCTTTTCAAAGATGAGCCCGAGACCCTTATCCTTTCTGCAAAAGGTGCAGGAGAGATAACTGGAAAAGATATTAAGACAACCGCTGATGTCGAAGTTGTCAGCAAAGATCAGCATATCGCTACTATTACTGATAAGAAAGCCGAATTTGAAATGGAAATGGTCATTGAAAAGGGCGTAGGTTACGTGCCGGTTGAGCAGAGACAGAAGGAGAAGCTCAGCGTAGGTAAAATTGCAATTGATGGTATCTTTACTCCGATCAAGAACGTAAACTTCACCGTTGAGAACATCCGTGTCGGGCAGAGAACTGACTACAACAAAGTCTTGTTGGATGTAGAGACTGACGGAAGCGTCAGCCCTGAAGAAGCCCTCAAAAAGGCTTCAGATGTATTGATACAGCATTTTAATATTATCAGCGCTGTTGAAATACCTAAAGAAGCTGTTGCCAAAGAAGAAAAACCTAAGAAAAAGACAGCTGCTAAAAAGAAGAAAGAAGAGGAAAAAGAAGAATAAACATGGAACACGGCAAGAAAAAAAGGAAATTCGGTAGAGAAACGAAACAACGCAAAGAATTAATGCGTGGCCTTGCCGAGTCTTTAATCCTAAACGGAAAGATTACCACTACCCAGGCCAAGGCTAAGAGCTTAAAGACATACGTCGAAAAGGTCATAACCAAGAGCAGGGAGAATAAGCTGTCGACGGTCAGAGATCTTTCCGCAAAGTTCAGTCCGAAAGTAACCAAGAAATTAATCCAGGAGCTGGGACCAAAGTTTGCTGATCGTAGCGGGGGATACACCAGGATAATTCACACGCCTCGTCGTCCAAGTGATGGATCGAGGATGGCAATAATTGAATTTATTAACTAACATGACGCATAACATTGATGCTACAAACCAATCATTAGGCCGACTCGCAAGTAAGATTGCGGTAATTTTACGCGGCAAAAGCAGCCCAAGCTACCAGCCTCATCTTATGCCTGAAGATAAAGTTGTCATCAGCAACATTAAGAAGATTAAATTTACTGGCAAGAAGCTAGACCAAAAGATATATTACCACTACTCTGGTTATCCGGGAGGAATGAAAGAAAGGAAACTTGGAACTATGTTTGATAAGGACCCCAGACGCGTATTGTGGCTGGCAGTTTATAGAATGCTTGCTAAAAACAGATTAAGAGATAAGATAATGAAAAACCTAGAGATAGAATCATAATCATGGTTACTGCAAAATCAACAACAAAAAAAGCTAAAACTATTGTAAAGACCGATAAATCGGCCAAGGTTAAAGCTCAGAAAAAAGCCGAGGAAGCCGTCGAGAAGAAAGTAGATACTGAAGAAGAAACAACTGAGCAGGCAGTTTCTGCAGGAGCAGAGAAATACTACGAAGCCGTTGGCCGTAGAAAAGAGTCTACCGTCAGGGTCAGAGTATATACCAAGAAATCTACTGATAACCAGGAGTCTGAGGAGATGGCATTGATAGTAGTGAACGGAAAGCCTTATCACGAATACTTCCCAAGCCCAAGGCTCAGAAATACCGTTGACTCTCCCTTGAGAAAATTAAAATCAATGAATCGTTTTAAAGCGACGGTGCATGCTAAGGGCGGAGGAAAGACAGGCCAGGCCGATGCTATTAGATTCGGATTGAGCCGAGCGTTGGTATTATTCGATGAAAACTTTGCTAAGAAACTCAAAAAGTCAGGGTATCTGACCCGAGATGCAAGAGAAAAAGAAAGACGAAAATACGGGCTCAAAAAAGCAAGAAAAGCTCCACAGTGGGCGAAGAGATAAAGCAAGCCGGCTACCCAAGCCGGTTTTCTTTTGTCTTCACTCATTTGACACGTCATCTAACACGTGTTTTAATAGATCGTCTTTAACAATTTAATAGAAGGAGTTGCTATGGAAGTACTAGAAAATCCCGGGATTCAACTGATTTTAGAACGACTAAAGGCTGAAAAAGGAATAAAAAAGACCTTTTTCATCACTTGCTTCGGTTCAATTTTGGGAGCGTTCGTGCCCCTGATATATGGAAAAGTGATCAGACTGGCAGGCAATGATATATCGCCAATTTGGTACATGGCCGCCTTTATCTTTATGTGGGCTACTCTGGACCAGATACGCAACTGGACCACAAGGTACTCAGATAAAATGGGTCGCTACACGGCTTGGGATGTAGGTTCAAAGCTATTTCTGGATGGTATTTTCCATCTGATCAGGTTGCCTATGAACTTCCTGTCGGAACAAAGATTAGGAAAGGTCGTTCAACGACTAGAACGAGGCTCCGACAGAATAGAGAGGACAATTGCCGAAGTTCTCTTCTCGCTGATACCTCACTTCCTGAGCTTAATGTTCGCCATAGTTCTGATGTTCTTCATCAAATGGCAGCTAGCCTTGATGGTACTGCTTGTCATTATTCTCTACACCTTATCTATGACTTCCAGCAACAAGAGGTTGCTTGAGTTAAGTAGAGAGGTAAAGAGGACCTGGGAAGAAGCATGGGGACATCTCTGGGATGTCGTCAGAAATGTCAAAGCAGTAAAGTCAAATACGAACGAAGACTTTGAGATAGATCGAATTAGTGGCAATTTCAACAAGTGCTACTCTAAAGAGAAGGATATAGAAAATATTCGCGATAAGATTAGAACTCTTGAACACCTGGCATTCGGGCTTGGATCCGTCTCCGTCATATCCACCGGTGCATTAATGTTACGCTGGGGAACTCTTGATGCTGGTGACCTGTTCTCGTTCTTCGGATATATCACCTTGGCATACTCCCCATTCAGTCGTCTGGCACATAACTGGCGGCTAATTCAGGAAACTATGGTCAACGAAGAGCGGGTCGCGCACTTCTTAGCATTAGAAGAAGAGGATTATCAATCCGGAGAAGATATTGAGATATCCGGCGATATCGAATTCCGCAACGTATCCTTCGGTTATGCTGACGGAAACCCAATATTGCAGAATATTAGCTTTACCGTTCAGAAAGGTCAGACCGTAGCAATCGTCGGCGAAAGCGGCGGCGGCAAAACTACTCTCGTAGACTTGTTATCCCGTTATTACGAGACAACGGCTGGCGATATTCTGATAGGCGGTCGTAGCATTAAAGAATGGAAGCTAGGTTCACTGAGATCACAAATCGGCGTAGTTCCTCAGGATATTGATCTCTTCAATGAGCGGATTCGTCTCAACATCGCTTACGGACAGATAGAACACCTAGAGAATGACGAAGTGCTTCAGGAAGCAGCCAGGATATCTTACGCCCACGACTTCATAGCTGACGAAAAATTTGTCGATGGCTATGATCAAGTAGTAGGGGAAAGGGGCGTTAAACTCTCTGCTGGGCAGAGACAGCGAGTGGCCATAGCTCGTGCGATCATTAGAGACCCGCGGATTCTTATCCTCGATGAAGCAACCTCGGCCCTTGATTCGGAATCGGAGATGTACGTGCAGAAAGCCTTGCAGGTTCTGATTCAAAGTCGGACTACTATCATCATCGCTCATAGACTGAGCACCATCAAAAAGGCAGACAAGATCGTTGTCCTGCAGGATGGTAAGATCGGAGAGATTGGAACCCACCATGAACTCCTTGCCATACAAAACGGCATATACAGAAAGTTCATAGAGCTACAGAGCTTTCAGGAGTAAATTTAGCCCGCCCTCACAGGCGGGTTTTATATTATAAAATGATATAATTAATTTATATGGACACTGGACCAACTTATCTTTACCATGGCAGTGGGCAAAAAATAGTCGAGAATTTACAGCCCACAATGGAAAAATCCACGCTGGACCACACTCATACGCGCCCAGCTGTATTTGCGACCGAGAGAAAAGACGTTGCCTCTCTTTTTATGTTTCCACTAGATACATTAGCTAGTATAGGCTTTGAAAATGGCCTGGCATATATCTGCATCTGGGGGACTCGAGAAGAATTCAAGCCTCACGACAAAGGAGGATATTTATATACCCTTCTTATGGATTCGTTCGAGAAAGTGGGGAAAGAGTATGAATGGCAAAGTTTTGAAAAAGTTAAACCGAAAAAGGTAGAATATTTTAAATCTGTCATAGATGGCATGATAGAATGTGGAGCCTGTGTATATTTCATCAACGATGAAGAGGTTTTTGATCAGATAAGAGATAACAAAGAGAATAGGATACCGATTCTACGCCAATTAATACCGGAGAATCAAAAGTCTGAATAAGTATAATTAAAAAGGGACCCATTGCTGGGTCCCCTCGGTAAGCACTCGCTCGTCGGGAAACAAGATTACTGCAGAGTCGTACTCGCAATGACCTTGCCGTCCTTCTGAAGCTGGGCGCTCATGATCTGGGATGGTGCTGGCCTTGACCGGCCGGCGATCAGGTTTGCCTTGTAGACGTAGCCCCTCGTTTGGGTAACTCCGTCCTTGTCTCGGTATTGGAGAGTGAGCTCCACTTTGCCGAGCCAACCCAATGGAGCATGCTTCTCGCCTCGGAAAGAGACGAAGCCACTATAATCCTTGGGCGGCCGCACGTTCATGACGCACGCACCATCCTCGCTGCAGGCGGTCTCAATCTTGTCAGCCGGATCGCCGACTGAGAGAAAGACACCAACCGCTACTACAAAGAGCAAGAAACTCATCATTGGCAAGCTACGCATTGCGATTCCTCCAGAACTGAATATCAGTATACTACTATTATATCACATCAAAACCCCAATTGTCAAGGCCAGAAAAGTGAGTATTCTGGCCTATTTTAGCGATATTTTGGCTAATTCTTCGCCATTAAATTTGAAGATGGAGTCGGTACTCTTGTCGTAAAGAAACGGTCCAGATACTGTAACAATATCGAAAATATTTATGCCATCGCGATCATCTATCTCGATGAGTTTAAGAGTGCCGCCAACATCGATTATCAAATGGGCAGAATCTTTGTACCATTGGATATCATTAATTTTCTGAGAGAACCTAGTCACTAAAACCTTGTCGCCAGCTACTTTGTATGGCTGACTATCAGCATTGTTCAGCCACTCAACCCACACCTCGCCACCTTTAAATGTGGCTACTTTGATATTATCCGGTGACTTATTAATCTTTTCTTCCTGATTACCTTCATCCGTCTTCTTTGTGATTAATGTTTTTTGTCCATTCTCAAGGGAAATGGATTCGATCTGTTTGCCATCGCCGACAATAGCCTGTCTCTTGCTCGTATCAAATTCTACAGTTTTAACCGTCTTAAAAGAACTAGAAGCTACAAACTCCTCAGTAAATTCTTTAGGCAATAATACTACCTTAGGAAAGCTGGTGAAAAATCCAGCATCTACGGTTATTAACTTCTCCCAGGGCTGGTACTCATCGTTTTGAACTCTGATGCTATATGTCCTCGGCAGTAGACGGCCTTTTGAGAAGGCCCTGCCAAGAAAAGATGTATCGCCAGCTAACTCTTCATTGATATATATTTCAGCATCTATGTTAGCCCTAACCTCAAAGGAACCTGTTTTAATGAACCGGTCTTTGATAAAATCATACTTGTATCCCAACGCAAAAATGACTATAAGATAGCTGGCGACAAGGAATAAAAGTGTTGAGAAATAGAAAAGAATACTCTTCGTGCTCTTCTTCATAAGTCATATGAATATACATTAAAATCAGGTTTTTGTAAACCCTTAGTTTTCTTGCTAAGTTACCGAAAAGCTTGTAAATTAAACTCAATGTTTGTAAAGAAAATAGGCATAGACCTAGGCACCACAAACACGCTCGTCTTTGTTCCCAATAAAGGATTGGTTATTAATGAGCCGTCCGTTGTCGCTATCTCAATACTCGACAACAAGATAATTGCTGTCGGAAATTATGCCAAAGAGATGATCGGGCGCGCACCGGATAGCATCATTGTTTCCCGTCCTTTAAGAGATGGTGTTATTGCTGATTACCGCGTTACCGAGGCAATGCTTAAATATTTCATAACCAAAGCTGCCGGACGTTTTGGTTTCGTTAAGCCTGAGATATTAGTCTCTGTACCGGCTGGTATTACCTCAACTGAAAGACGTGCTGTTATTGAGGCGACAATCAATGCCGGAGCAAAAGCGGCATACCTAGTCAAAGAGCCCGTCCTTGCTGCAATTGGGGCCAAGGTACCAATTAATAGTCCTATCGGTAATTTAATACTAAATATTGGGGGAGGGACATCAGACGTTGCAGTCATCAGTCTTGGCGGTATTGTCAGCTGGGCCTCGGCCAGAGTCGGGGGTAACAAGATTGATGGAGCCATAGTTGAGTACATAAAGAAAAAACACGGTCTGGCTATAGGGGAACGGACGGCTGAGTTGATTAAAATCGCGATTGGCAATGCAGTTAAGCAAACTACGGAGGAGAAAATAAATGTTAGGGGTCGGGACCTGACTACTGGTTACCCTAAAACAATAGAGATAACTTCAAATGAAATTACGGACGCGATACAGGAACAGCTCAGGGAGATCGTGCAAACCGTAAAAAATGTATTACAAGAGACGCCGCCGGAATTATGTTCAGATATTATGGATAAAGGAATGGTGATATCTGGAGGTGGGGCGTTATTAAAAAACATCGATGTCTTAATCACTAGGATCACGGGGGTATCAGCACGAATAGCTGACGACCCATTGCTTTGCGTCGCTCGCGGTACCGGCATTGTTCTCGAGAACCTTGAAGTTTACAAGAAGAATATTATGGCCAAACGCTAATACGTAATGGCTACTGACATTAAAAATTTAAAGATAGCCCTGGTTCACGACTGGCTATTGGGTGTAGGTGGTGCTGAGAAAGTGGTAAAAACATTACACGAAATATTTCCCTCAGCCCCGATATATACGCTGCTTCATAACAAAAAGTTTACGGAGAAGTTCCTGCCCAATGTAGAGATCCGCTCTACATTCCTGCAGAAGATATTCAACTTTACCAAAAGCCACAAGACTCTCCTTCCTCTCATGCCGATAGCAGTAGAGTCTTTGGACTTGAGCGAATTCGACGTCGTCATTTCATCTTCAGTTACTTTCGCCAAAGGGTTAATATTGAAACCTCAAACCTTGCACATCTGCTATTGTCATAGTCCGACAAGGCAAATATGGGATTGGCACTCTGAGTACAAGAAAGAGTCAAAGCAATCGAACAGGTTAGTGAATTCTGTCTTCCAACATCTTCTTCGTATTTGGGACAGGCATGCTTCAACGAGAGTAGATCAATTCATAGCAACTTCGGAGAATGTAAAACACCGGATCCAGAAATATTACCAAAGAAATTCAGAGTTGATATATCCGCCTGTAGACCTAGTCTCGGCTAATCAGACGGAAAAAGGAGAATACTTTTTAATCGTCAGCCGGTTGTTCAAGCATAAGAATGTGGGGATAGCCGTCGAAGCGTTTAATAAACTCGGCTGGCCGTTAGTAATAATAGGGGAGGGACCAGAATATAAAAAGCTGAGGAAGATGGCTGAAAAGAATGTAAAATTCATGGGCTATCAGCCAGATGATCTCGTACAGAAATATTATGCCGGCTGCAGCGGCTTCATAATGCCGCAAGAAGAAGACTTTGGCATTACACCTATAGAGGCCATGGGCCATGGCAAGCCTGTGCTGGCGCTAAAACGAGGTGGAGCCTTGGAGTATGTCCAAGAGGGAATAAACGGCGAGTTTTTCGAAGACCCGACAGAAGAAGTTCTGGCCGATGGAGTAAGGCGTATCAGAGATAACATATCTAAATATGACCCCTCCGAAATAAAAAGAACCGTTGAGCGATTCTCTCGCACACGGTTCGAGTCTGAAATAAAGAACTTAATCAGCAGCTATGTCTTACCCTCCTAAAATTTTTGTTATAGTACTGCAGTATAACAACTCCCGAGATACTATCGGGTGTTTGGAGTCTGCGAAAGAGCTTGGATACCCAGAGACACACATAGTTGTAATCGATAATGCCTCGTCCATCGATCACGTAAATAATATAAGGTTCTTCGTTGAAAACCAAGAGAAAAAAGACAGAATAACCTTAATTGAAAACAAGACAAACACTGGCTATGCCGGAGGCAATAATACAGGTATTCGATTCGCTTTAAAGAATAAGGCGGACTATGTATTAATACTAAACCCTGACGTGCGTGTTAAACCTAATCTGTTAGACGAAATGCTTGGAGCAGAAAGGCTTAGTCCTAATGTCGGGCTGGTCGGGACTGGAATAGATGAAGGCGACAGGATTATTAACTGTGGCAAAATAGAATGGCTGAACCCGGAGCTTAGACACGAGAAACAGGAGATCGGTAATTTACTGGATAAAGACTGCTACATACCTGGCAACACCATATTGATAAAAAAGAGTGTTATAAAAAAGATTGGCATGCTGGACGAAAAATACTTTCTATATTTTGAAGATGCGGATTTCTGTCAGCGAGCTAAGAGGGAAGGTTTTAATTTGGTTACAATACAAGATGCCCTGGTTAACCATTCCGTATCTTCTTCAACCTCCAGTTTAGGCTCTGCTCTTTTGCTACGCTACCACTATAGAAATGCCCACTTATTCAACTCAAAGAATGGCCCTTGGTATGTAAAAATCGCATTGCCGTTTTGGTCTTTTTACATTATAATAAAGCAGCTTGCGAAAATAGTTCTGTCGCCAAGAAAGCGCAAAATCTCAAAGGCCATACTAGCCGGGGTGACAGATTTTTACAAAGGCAGATTCGGAAAAATAGCGGCCTAAATATTTCAATCAAATGCTTAAGATAGGAATTGAGTGCGAATCTATCGAAGACCAGACATGGGGCGTCGGTAGAATGATAACAAAACTTCTTGAAGAAATATCTAAAAGACCTGAACTCCAAAAAGAGTTCAGATTTTTTCTTTATTTCAAGGCCAGAATTCCCAATCTGCCATATCTTGATAATCCAATCTTCATAAAAAAAGTGGTTAAAGTTCCAGGGGTGCCATCATCATTCAGCTTGTACTATTATCTATTCCTCCCCGTTAAGCTCTACTTTGAAAAGCTGGATCTCGTGTTCTTCCCGAATTATATGCTACCAATAATCTTCAGGGGGAAGTCGCTAGTCGTACTGACAGAAGACATATTTTATGAATTCAAATCAGGCTCTTTGCCTTTCAGATATAAGCTCGCATACAAAATATTTTCGACTTGGGCGGCCAAACATGCTAATAAGATCATGGCTGTATCCGAATCATCGAAAAAGAATGTCGCCGAGCTATTCCATATTCCGGAAAACAAGGTAGTAGTAAACCAGCATGGAATAGAACGACCGGCAAATAGACCAAGCGCAGATAAAGAAAATCATGTTCTATACGTCGGGCAGGCATTCCCCAGGCGGCACCTGAAAGAAACGATGCTAGCTTTTGAAAAAATATCTTCTCAATTTACCAATTTGAATTTAGTAGCCGTAGGCAAGGATAAATACAATCCGCCAATAATTAAGGAACTGAAAGAAGATATCAATAAGCGCCTCGGTCGTGAGGCTATAATATACAAAGATTACATTCCCCAAGAAGAGCTGGAGAATCTTTACGCCAAAGCCAAGCTAATAATCTATGTATCTTCAAAAGAGGCATTCGGTCTGCCACCCATAGAAGCTCTGGCTTACGGCACGCCAGCAGTAGTTGCCAAGGAGTCGATCACCAAAGAAATATTTGGTGATAGCGCCTTCTTCGTTGAAAAACCAGACGATATTAATTCAATAGCTGGCACCCTCTCAGAGGCTCTAAATGATGAGAATAAGCGGAAAGAGATAGTTAATTCAGCTGAGGAGATACTGGGTAGATATACCTGGCAAAAACATACAGATAGATTTATTAATATATGCAGAAACATTTCACAAAACTAAATCTTGTATTCTTAGTTGAGCTCGTAGTCTTTACGCTGATAATATTCGGCGTGTTGCCGCGCGAGACAGCCACCTATCTTGTTGTGTTCTTGGCTGGATATGTCCTATTTGCTTCTTTGGAAGACTCGGTTGTCCTATTCGTCAGATCAATACCTCTTTTCCTTGCCATCCCAATCACTGAAAACTTTGATCAGCTAAATACCTGGCGTATCGTATCAGGCCTAATATTCCTACAGTGGCTGCTGAACAAAGAAGTGCTGCGGAGTTTAATGAGTGGGTTTACTAAATTTTGGAAAGCTCCGTTCGTGTTTTTAAAAAATCATCAAGTACTTGCTGCATCTTCAATCCTCTTACTCCTAGCCGTCCTATCGGCTATCCAGGCGCCTAGCCAAATAATTGCGTTGAAGAGAATAATATATTTCATAAACCTGGCACTGATAGGAATCATAATTTACGATCTCGCAATTAAAAATCGGCAGCTATCTCCACGCCTGATAAAGAATATTGCCGTACCTACAATAATAGTAACCGCTTTTGGATTCGTGCAACTGGCCATGACGTACCTGATGGACGTCTACCAATTCATGCGTCTTTGGGGTGAGGGGATAGAGTGCAACCTTTTTGGCAATCAGTGGTGCTATATAGCGGTAAATGTAGGTCATACTTGGTTGGCATATTTCGGAGAGCAGTTGTCTCTGAGGATGTTTTCGCTTTTCCCCGATTCTCACTCATTCCCAATATTCCTACTTCTCGGCCTGCCAGCAATTTTCGCCTGGATCTTGCCGAAGGTGATGGTAAAGAAAGAAAGCCTGAAATCCATGTTCAAGACAAAGCCTGGATGGATATCCATTCTGGTACCGCTAATACTCCTGGCAACGATTTTAAGCGGCACCAGGGGCATCTGGGCGGCAAGTCTTGGCGCGATACTAATGTTCCTCCTAGCAATCTACTTGTTCAAAAAAATGTCCGTAGATATTGGCAGGAAGAATATCTTTAAATATATCTCCTCATCAATAGTTATCTTCTTCCTGCTTTTTGTCATCGCTTACCCCATATTCGCTTCACCGCAATTTTTAGTCTCAAAAGGGGACTCATTAATCTTGAGACAGCGGGTAAAATCAATCATTGATTTTGGAGAGACCTCAAATAGCCAGAGGATAGAGATATGGAAATCGAGCATCTCGTCTATAGTTAAAAAACCGCTATTAGGCGTCGGCATAGGCAACTTTCCAGTTGTTTTGAACCAAGACCTAGTATTAGCCCGGGCCGGTTCTTCAGCGCACAATATATATCTTCACGTAGCAGCAGAGATGGGCATACTGGCCCTGCTGGCTGCCTTATGGTTTATCTGGTTACTACTGAGAAAAGTCTTTTTCAATTTCCTACATGCTAAGGATACGACCATTCTGTTATATAACTCTGCCTCTCTTATCTTCATAACCTGGGTCATGTTCTATTCCCTGACGGATGTCGCTCTTTTCGATGAGCGGGCTTTCCTGCTTTTCATAACGACGGTGGCTATAATATTCAGCTATAGAGATGAATGAGCTTGCCTCAATTAATCTAGTTGTCTTCAATGGCGAGAAATATGTCCGCCATTGTTTAGATTCGATTAAGAAGCAGTCGTATGGGAATATTGAAGTAAATATCCTGGACAATAACTCTTCAGATGGAACGAGAAAAATTATCAAAGAAGAATACCCAGAGCTTAAATTCGTCGAGAGCAGTAAAAACATCGGCATGTGGCCAGGACAAGATGAGCTATTGAAGCAGAGCAGGGGAGATTATGTCGTTGTGATCTCGGTGGACATAATACTTAATCCTAATTTTGTAACAGAAGCAGTTAAAGTCTTCGAAAAAGATGAAAAGATCGGAGCAGTTGAGGGCAAGATATATAGCTACACCATGTCGGATGGAAAAATATCTCATAGTAATGTAATAGACACCTGCGGTTTTAAAATTTTTAAATCCCGCCGAATAATTAATATCGGCCACGGCGAAGAAGATCATGGACAATATGACGAAGAAAAGGAAATATTCGCCGTGGAAGGAGCAGTGCCGGTATTCAGAAGAACTGCCCTCGAAGATAGCCGGATAGAAGGCAGGATAGTTGATCCAGAATATTTTTGGTATGGAGATGATCTGGACCTGGCTTGGCGTATGAAGATCTTCGGCTGGAAACAAATATATAGCCCGAGTGTAATAGCCTATCATGATAGAAAAACCACCAAGGGCCTGGCCGGTAGTAAGAAAGGGTTCATAGAGATACGCAAAACGGTCCCATTATTCAAACGCCGACTGGACTGGCGGAACACCACGCTGACGATAATTAAAAATGACTTCGCCTCAAACTGGCTCAGAGATCTGCCCCACATATTTAAGCGTCAATTTCAGCTTTGGACCTACTTCCTTTTCTTTGAACCGATTATGTTCATCGAGATTTTTAATGTTGTAAAGTTACTGCCAAAAATGTTAAAAAGAAGGAGCAAGATTATGCGAAAGGCCAGGGCTTCTGCGAAAGACATGAGGCTCTGGTTTAATTAATATACGATGCCGGAAGAGGAATTTCAGGAATACAACTTCGAGTTTCCAAAGCCAGAAAAGCCGTGGTTCAAAAGACCGCTGTTTTATATCTTATTCGGAATCGCTATTGTCATCGGCTTTTTCGCATTCCAGTTCGGTTTGGCATACAACAGCATAACTATAGACAACGGCCCACCTTGGTGGAAAGGCGTGGCTAATGTATTCAACTTCAGTGAAGACGCTCCACCGCCAATTGAGCTCAACCCAATACCGGAAGAAGAACCTGATAGGCTGGATATTCTTGTATTGGGCATCCGAGGAGAGGATGCCCTTGAAGAAGGAGGTCTTTTAACCGACACAATAATGGTCGTAAGCATTGATCAGAAAACTAAGAAAATTTCTATGATCTCGATCCCTAGGGATCTATTCATAGACATACTTGCTAATACCGGAAACGGCGGTACGGTACGCATAAAAGGAAAGATCAACAGAGTATACGAGTCTGGTTTGCCAAGAGGCGAAGGCCTAGCTTTATCTCAACAAGTTTTTTCTAGAATAACTGGTACATACATTGATCACGTAATAGTTTTTGATTTTAAAGCATTCGAAGAGATAGTAGATACGATCGGCGGAGTAGATGTAACTCTTGCCAGGCCATTTCATGAATCAAGCCAATGGGGATATGAATTTTCTCTGCCGGAAGGGAAGAATCATCTTGAAGGAGAACAGGCTCTTTACTACGTTCGCTCAAGATACTCGACAAGCGATTTCGATCGAGCAAGAAGACAGCAAGAAGTCATCGCGGCTATAAAGAACAAGGCGTTATCACTCGGCTTTTTGGCTAATCCATTAAACGTCACTTCATTATTCTCCGACCTGAAGAATAATATCAGGACTGATTTTAAGATATGGGACATTAAAGATTTGCTGGATTTGGCCAGTGCTTTCAGCCAGTCATCAATTAAGAACTACGTCATCACCACCCAGAATCTAGTCTATGAAACCCACACTGAAGGAGGGGAATATATATTGCTTCCTAATGAAGGCAACTATGACGGCATAAAGAATCTTTTTAAGGAAATATTAAACTAATGAACCCGGAACTTTCTATCATAGTAGTTCACTATCGAACTCCAGAGGTATTGAAACTCTGCTTAGCTTCAGTTGGCGAAACACTGGGTGGCATAGACTATGAGGCGATCGTGGTTGACTCAGCCACTACGAGGGTAAGTCAAGATGTAGTTAAAGAAAGATTCCCCAAAGTTGCCTTCCTGCCATTTAAAGAAAATCTGGGATACTCCAGGGGGGTCAATGTGGGCATAAAGAATTCAAAGGGCAAATATATTTTAATATTAAATCCGGACATCATTTTAACAGAAGGTTCTGTCCAAAAAATGCTTGAATATATCAAGAGTCATCCGGATATAGGCATACTTGGGCCCAAGATGCTTAACTTTAACGGCACTCACCAGAAGACATACTTCAACTTCTATAAACCCGTAACAGTACTGGCTAGGAGAAGTGGTCTGTTGAGCAGAATTAAACCATTCAAGAAGGTCCTAGATGATTTCTTGATGTCAGATACCGACCCTTCGGAAATCCAAACTCCTGACTGGCTGATGGGCTCGGCATTAATGGTCTCTCGAGAGGCTTTGGACAAAGTCGGAATGATGGATGAAAGGTTTTTCATGTATTTTGAAGACGTTGACTGGGCACGCAGATTTTGGCACAATGATTATAAAATAGTGTATTATCCAGCGGCAGTAATGTATCACTACCACCAGAGAGAATCAAAATCACGGCTAGGGCTTCTCGATGCAATATTTAACAAAAAAACGCGCTGGCATATCAAAAGCGCAATTCAATTCTTCTTAAAATATAAGAGCTTGGCTCAGCCAAGATAATATTCAAAATGCCAAAAAGAATATCTGCAGTAACATCAATAATAATCGCTCTCGCCGTAGGATTCATCGGCGGTTTTTATTTTAAAGGAACTCGTATCGAAACCCCGGTATTAAGAGAGCTGATTAATAGAGATGCTAGCCAACCGAGTGAAGTCGACTTCTCAACCTTCTGGGATGTCTGGAATCTTCTGCACACCAAATATGTAGACAAAGCAAATCTAGATACTCAGGCTTTAGTTTATGGGGCTATTGATGGTTTGGTTAAAACAGTAGGAGATCCGTACACAGTATTCTTGCAGCCAAAGGAAAGCGAGGAATTCACTCAGCAAATAAATGGCAGTTTCAGCGGTGTCGGTATTGAGATCGGATTGCGCGACAACGTGCTTACTGTTATCGCCCCCATAAAAGATACCCCGGCTGCAAAGGCTGGCCTATTAGCGGGTGACAAAATAGTGAAAATAGATGATAAATCTACTGAGGGCATGAAACTAGAAGAAGCCGTTCAGCTTATCAGGGGTAAAAAGGGAAGTAAGATTGTGCTGACTATCGCTAGGAAAGAAGCAGAGAACAAAGATGTGTCCATAATCCGTGATGACATTAAAATACCAGCAGTAGCCTGGGAGCTAATAGATGACAACACGGCCAGGCTTGAAGTATTCGTATTCAATAAGAATGTAGACTCAGAATTCAGAAAAGCTGCAGATGAAATCGCCAAGTCAAACGCTGATCGTATAATTCTCGACCTAAGAAACAACCCTGGTGGATTGTTGGATTCTGCCATAAACCTTGCCAGTTACTTCCTCGATCCCGACCTGCCTGTAACGATAGAAAGGTTTGGTGATGGAGCAGAAAACATTTTTCGAACTAGATCAAATGGACAGCTCAAGGATTATCCTCTGATAGTCCTGGTAAATAAAGGTTCAGCTTCTGCTTCTGAGATTCTAGCCGGGGCATTGAAAGACAATAGGGGAGTGACCATAGTCGGAGAGACTAGTTTTGGAAAAGGTTCGGTCCAGGAGATAGCAGAACTCGCTCGAAAGGCTTCTCTTAAAATCACCATCGCAAAATGGCTGACACCTAACGGTACATCAATTAACGATAATGGAATAGAACCAGATGTATTGGTTGAGGTAACCGAAGAAGATATCAAGAATGAAAAAGACCCACAGCTGGACAAAGCTAAGGAATTGATTAAGAATCTAAAATAATAAACAAAACATTATGAAAGTAATATTTATACAAAACATCAAAGGGGTCGCTCAAATAGGGGATATTAAGAACGTCGCAGACGGATACGCCCGCAATCACTTGCTACCCAACAAGCTAGCAAGACAGGCTACTGCAGAAGCAGTAAAGCAATCCGAATCTCTAAAGAAAAAACGCGTAGAAGTATATGCCGTAGACAAGGAACATGCGCTTGAAATATTAAAAAGCCTTGAAGGCATGAGCTTCGATATAGTAGAAGATGCTAATGAAGAAGGCCACCTCTACGGCTCCGTGAGCGAAAAGTTAATTGTTAAGGCTTTGAAAGATAAAAAGATAGCGGTAAAAGAAGATCAGGTGAACTTGCCGGAGCACATAAAAACCGTCGGTGAGCATGAGGTTGAGATAGAGCTACACCCAGAAGTTAAAACTAAAGTTAAGATAAATGTGTTAGCTAAAGAAGAATAATAAAACAACCCCGCGTAAACGGGGCTGTTTTATTTAAGTTTAGAATATATCTTAGACGACGCTAACGACTTTCACAACTCGTCTGTTACCATCATACTTCTTTTTCTTGATAGTACTGAATTTTACCTTTCCATCCTTTACGGCGTAGATGGTGTCATCTCCTCCCATACGGACGCCATCTCCGGCCATGAATTTACTGCCGCGCTGGCGGATAATAATGTTACCAGTAATAGCGCCCTGACCATCATAAAGTTTAACGCCTAAGCGCTTAGACTCTGAATCACGACCTAATTTAGTTGTACTTTTAGCTTTTGTATGCGCCATAACTTTCTAAGTTATTGATTAG
>JBBEDS010000014.1:0-10088 GCA_040881175.1 Minisyncoccota bacterium
GGTAGCTTAGCTGGATAAAGCGCCTCCCTGTCACGGAGGAGATCGCGGGTTCGAGTCCCGTCCGGTCCGCATCTTTTCTCTAAAAATACTGTTATTTAGACAGTATTTTTGTTTGCTTACGGATAATAAAAATGATATATTTAACCAATGAAATGGCAGGTTTATGGAGTGTGGCTATCTATGATTTTGTCTATCGTTGGCCTTAGCATAATAGTCTGGAAAGTAGATCCGGCTAGTGCCTCTCCGATACTAAAAGCTTCTTTTTTTATAACCCTGTTCATATTAATCTGGAGCGTGGCTACAACAGCTATTTTCTCAATTAAACATCGGCTCGTTAAGTCACGCGCCTTAAATGAGACTGCGGATGAGATAATATTTTATGATTCATTTCTGACAGGACTTTTCATAACTACCGTTCTGATGATATTCATACTAATTAAAAGGTTTGTTTAACTAATGGGCGAGAAAATTAAAATCGAGTTAAAAGAGGTTGGGGAGATGCTGAAATCGCTGGAGAAAAAGCATGATCCTAGCAGCGAGAGGATTAAGCGCTTTTTAAACATGCCCGACTTATCCCGTACCCCAGGCAGCCCTATTCACGAGCTGACCCAACGCATCGTGGACCTTCCTGACTTCAAAGATTTTGACATAGTCGAATCGCCGGAGATAGTTCCGGCAGATGTCAGTTTCGATCTTTTCAATTTCCCACCAGACCATCCGGCCCGCAGTAAATCTGACACCTACTATCTGGACGATGAGCACATACTCCGCACGCACACTACCGTCATGTGGTACTACTACCTCATGAATGAAAAAATTAAAGAAAAGATAAGCAAGGGGCTACCGGTGGGATCTTTATCTTATGGAAAGGTATACAGAAAGGATGAGATCGACCGTCATCACATGAATGTATTCCACCAAATGGACGGCTGGTATCTCGTACCCAGAGAACAGAAGATAATCACGATCAAAGACCTGCAGGATATATTGATTAAAATAGCTCAAACTATTTTCGGCAAAGATATTAAATATCGATTCAATGAAGATAAGTTCCCATACACCGATCCGAGTATCGAGATGGAGGTAGACAAAGGGGGGAAGTGGGTAGAGGTGCTGGGCAGTGGCGTGGTAAACGGCAAGGTACTAAAGAAACTCGGAGTAGATCCCGAAAAATACACAGGCTGGGCATTCGGTTTCGGCTTAGAACGCTTGGCGATCATCAGCATGGAACTGCCGGACATTAGGCTGCTCTGGTCAGATGACGAAAGGATAAAAAAACAGCTGCATCTGGGAAATAAATTTGAAGAGGTCAGCAAATATCCTCCGATCACCAGGGATGTATCATTCATAGTCTCCAAAGATTTCGTACCTAATAATTACTTCGACCTGATTAGAGACCTGGGTGGCAATCTAGTGGAAGAAGTCGAGCTCTTGGACAAATATGAGAACGCGGATAAGTTCGGTAAGGATAAGATCAGCTACACGTATCGAATTGTCTATAGGAGTAACGATAGAACTCTCACCAATGAAGAAGTAGATGCGATACAAGACAAAGTTTACAAACAAACAGCTGAGCAATTTGAGGCTGAACTAAGGTAATTTAGCGGACAAATCAAGCTCCAAAATCGCTTGTTTTATACTCCAAAATCTGCTAAAATTAAGATACAAGTAATGACCTGCGGACTACCCAAAAATCAAGCGAGATAGGGTAGTCTGTTTAATTAATAAAGTGGCCAAAAAGAACGAAGAAATAAAACAAGCCTCATACTCCGCCAAAGATATCTATGTATTGGAAGGACTGGATCCGGTCAGAAAAAGACCGGGTATGTATATTGGTTCGACTGGTGTAGACGGACTTCACCACCTTATTTGGGAAGTTTTCGACAACTCTCTGGATGAGGCCATGGCCGGCTATGCCAAGAATATTGAGGTAACCCTTCTACCTAATAATAGGGTCCGGGTTAGCGACGATGGACGAGGTATTCCGGTTGAGATGCACAAACAAACCGGAGTCTCTGCACTTGAGACTGTAATGACAACCCTGCATGCCGGAGGTAAGTTTGGCGGTGAATCATACAAGGTTGCTGCCGGTTTACACGGCGTCGGTGTCTCCGTAGTCAACGCTCTGTCGTCATATTTGAAGGCTGAGATTAAAAGAGACGGCGGCCTATACGAGCAAGAGTATGAAAGAGGAAAAAAGAAAAAGGCAGTTAAAAAAGTAGGTTCAGCCAAGGGCACGGGCACAACAGTAACATTCGAACCCGATCCAGAAATATTCAAAGAGATTAAATACAACTGGCACCAGATACTGCAGCACATAAGACAACAGGCATACCTATCCAAGGGAGTTAAGATTATAGTCAAAGATGAACGGGAACCAATTAAGATACAGAACCCAGAGAAGGGGGTACACTACGTAGTCTCTCCTGAATACACCTTCTACTTCGAGGGGGGTATAGTTTCATACGTCAATTTTCTAAACAGACATGAAGACGTTACTCACCCGGACATCTTTTACGTCGGCAAAGAACAGCAGGATATTCTTGTTGAAGTCGCATTTCAATATACAAATGATATTTCCGGTCATGAGCTAAGTTTCGCCAACAACGTACATACTGTTGAGGGTGGCACTCATTTGACTGGTTTCAGGTCGGCCATAACCAGAACCTTTAATGACTACGCTCGCAAAAACGGTTTTCTTAAAGAAAAAGATGACAACCTAAGCGGAGAGGACATGAGAGAGGGTCTGACTGTGGTTGTCTCGGTTAAATTGAGAGAGGCGCAATTCGAGGGACAAACTAAGGCCAAATTGGGAACTACCGAAGCGAGGACAGTAGTTGAAGCTGTGGTAAATAATGAGCTGGCTGATTGGCTTGAAAGAAGCCCCAACGATGCAAGAGATATTATGGGCAAAATCATCCTTGCCGCCAAAGCTCGTATTGCCGCTAAAGCTGCCAGAGAAAGCGTGATCCGCAAGGGAGCACTTGAAGGATTCACTTTGCCAGGCAAACTTGCTGATTGCTCCTCTAAAGATCCCGCCGAATGTGAGCTGTTCATTGTTGAGGGTGAATCAGCTGGTGGCAGCTCCAAACAGGGCCGCAACAGAAAGACCCAGGCTATACTTCCTTTGAAAGGAAAGATCTTGAACGTAGAGAAGGCTAGAATAGACAGAATGCTCGCCTCTGAAGAGATCAGGGCTCTGGTTATAGCTATGGGCGCAGCCATAGCCGATGAGTTTGATATAAGCAAACTGCGCTATCACAAAGTTGTGATTATGACTGACGCTGATGTAGACGGCTCCCATATCAGATCTCTGCTTCTTACCCTATTCTACAGATACTTCCCAGCCTTGATCGAGGCAGGCAACATATATATAGCCCAGCCCCCTTTGTACCGCATACAAAAAGGCTCGCGAGCTGAATACGTTTATGACGATGCGGCCAAAGAAAGACTGCTCAAGGAGCTGCAAAAAGAGGTTGAGGCAAAAGGCAAGGCCTCTAAAACTAGCGGCAAGAAAAAAGAAGCCGGCAATGGAGATTGGGAGGTCAGCCAAATAGATGGAGAGTCCTCGGCGAATGAGCTCAGCGAAGATACTGGCATGGCTGAAGATGAGGTAAAGATCGCCGGCGTATCCATTCAGAGATACAAGGGTCTTGGAGAAATGAATCCGGATCAGCTTTGGGAGACAACCATGAATCCTGAGAATAGGATACTCCTCCAGGTAACTATGCAAAACGCAGAAGAAGCGGACAAGACATTCGACATATTGATGGGGTCGGATGTCCTGCCTCGAAAGAAATTCATTCAGGCTCACGCCAAGAATGTAAAGAATCTGGACATATAACAAACAGCGGCTTGACTATTTACCTTTTTAGAGCTATGCTGGGGCCATAATCAAATAGCCCCGCAAGGGGTTTTAAAATGGAACAAAAACATGAGTAAAGTCACGGAATTCTTAAGAGACGTAAAAATTGAGATGGCACGCGTAAGCTGGCCAACCAGAATGCAAACAGCTAGATATACGCTAGTTGTAGTTCTAGCTAGTCTTGCAATTGCCGGATTCTTGGCAGCCTGGGATTGGATCTTCGGCCAAGTGGTAACTCGCATCATCTAAAACTCCATGCCAAAACAAGTTACAACAGGTGAAAAACGCTGGTATGCTCTGCATACCTATTCTGGTTACGAAGACAACGTAACGCGCAACCTCAAACAGCGTATTGAGTCTCTTGGATACGAAGACAAGATATTTAGCGTACTCGTTCCGAAGGAGAAAAAGATAAAGATCAAAGGCGGCAAGCGGGAAGTAATAGAAGAAAAAATATACCCTGGATATGTACTTGTTGAGATGATCGTTACCGACGACTCCTGGTATGTAGTTCGAAACACCCCGAATGTTACCGGATTCATCGGAGCAGGAGTCATACCAACCCCTTTATCTAACGAGGAGGTTGAAGGACTAATGAAAAGGATGGGCGTTGATGAGCCTAAGTATAAATTTGACATCGGTGTCGGCGATAATGTTAAGATAGTGGACGGACCTTTCAAGGACTTTGACGGAAGAGTTTCCGAAGTGGACGAAGAAAGGGGCCGGATCAAAGTACTGGTTACTATGTTCGGTAGGGAAACTCCAGTAGAATTGGACTTCTTCCAGGTTAAAAAACTTTAATTATGGCTAAGAAAATAAAAACAATAATAAAACTGCAGATCCAAGCTGGTAAAGCTACCCCAGCACCTCCAGTTGGTACTGCTCTCGGTCCTCACGGAGTAAACATCCAGGAGTTCGTATTGAAATTCAACGAGGCAACCAAAGACAAGATGGGCGAAGTCACGCCTGTTGAGATGACCATTTACGAAGACAGGAGCTTCACATTCATCTTAAAGACACCTCCAGCCTCTTTCTTGCTACGAAAAGCAGCAGGCCTAGAGAAAGGATCAGGTGAGCCGAACAAGAAAAAAGTCGGCAAAGTTACTAAAGCCCAGGTCAGAGAAATCGCTGAAACAAAAATGGCTGACCTGAATGCTAACGATATAGAGGCAGCTGCTAAGATAGTAGAGGGCACAGCCAGGTCTATGGGCATAGAAGTAAAATAACGTCAATATTGAACGCCTCCGACAATCTCTTAAACTAGAAAGCAACCGTATGGTTGTTTTTTAGTAACTTAACAAGGAGGGAGACATGATCCCAAACCCTTACCCGGGTTCTTTCTTTGTCTTTGAGGGTATCGATGGTTGCGGCAAATCTCTGCAAGTAGCCAAAGTCGACGAATGGTTAAACGGGCTAGAAGTTACCGAGAGAAATCGCTTAGGTTTAAGCTTCGGCCGCCGGAAACCGGAGGTCATAAGGACTAAGGAGCCGGTCAAAGACAGCTTCTGGGGAAAGCTGATCTATAAAGACCTCTTTGATACGAAGCTGTCGGCCCTACACATTGCCAACCCATTCGGTTTCCAAACCTGGTATGCCTCCAACAGCAAAGACCATCTTAGCCAAACAATTAAGCCCGCGCTGCAACTAAACAACATTGTCCTGTCCGACCGTTTTCGACCATCAATGGTCTACGGTGCGGCAAGCTTTGAGGATATCGCAAGATTCATGATGATGAACATGGCTGTCATTGGAGAAGATTTCATCTGGCCGGACCTAATCTTCATCTTTGATGTCAGCCCCGAAACCTCACTTGAACGCCTATTTCAAAAGGGCACCAAATTAGATGGCTTTGAAGAGCATAGCAGCTTTATGCGAAGAGTCAGAGACAACTATCTCTACTTCGCAGAGCATTACGAAAACTGCCATGTAATTAACGCCGAGCGCTCTCCCGAAGAAGTATTCGAGGAGGTCAAAGGCCACATTACTCGACTCTTGGAATCTAAAACCTCATAGTCCCTTAACTGGGACTTTTTCTTTTTGACCGCACGCCTAATTTTTGATATTTTCCAGACACGCACATTCACAATACGGAGAGAACGCTATGGTTGTGTACTCAGACAAGGTGTTGGATTTGGCAAGAAAATTCGTTAATGCCTACAACGACTACAGGTTCACCATAAACGAACAGCGGGCGTTGAATTTTTTCTTCAGCAATCTCGACTTTCGGGTATTCTTTATGCACCGGTTTCCAGCGAACATCGGGGCAACTCTTCTGGCCATGTTCTCTAGGATCAAAAACCCAAGAGGAATCCGCGGCTTATTCGTCGACAGCTTCCTGCCTCAATTCCTTGCAACTGGCCTACCGGAAGTTGAGAAAGAATTCGGAGGCAATGAAGTAGCTTTTCTCAAAGCGAGAGGGATTACCTCCTTGGACCAGTTCATAAACTACTCAGCAGACTCCGCTATGCTCTTCCAAGAATTTTATGATGGCATGGGCGGAGCTCACGCCATCTACTTTAAGGAATTTGCCGAATCTAAGAAAGCTAAGAAATTCTTGACCATGTGGCTGGATAAATACGGACATAACTCAATAGCCCGCGTGGGCAGTCTCTGGGTATGCTTTGAGGGAATATCTATCTTAGCCGCCAAGAGTCTAGAGTGGAACCGACCAGGCAGCGGATTTATCGAATTAAGCACGCGCTATGTCGATATGTCCGGTAAAGGCTGCTATCCGGTAGAGCTAGAGCTTGAAGCAGGGTGGGGAGTGCCTCCTCAAGGGATACTCCAGCAAAACGAATTCAGTTTCTCATGTTACGGACAACTAGCTGGCAACAATTTTGACGGCATGCTACCCAGTTACCTACGCAAAAAGTTCGGTCACCTATTCGACAGCGCACTCAAAGACCTTGAGTCTGGCGTAATCGGGGAGACTTGCGATGTACTCGGCAATCTACTACCGACATCTACTCTGACCTCTGTCGGTGTGAGCGTCAGCGGGGAAGCATTCCCTGCAATGCTAAGGCATCTTCTTCTGGATAATACTCCGGAGAATATCGCTCTAGTCGAGCTAACAGTCAAAGAATCTAAAAAAGTCGGCGCTGATCAATTCGCAAGACACTATGAACCGACGGAATGGGAGGTATTCGCCCGACCATACGTTCCCATGTCTGAGTTTTCGTCTCTGGCTCTCGAAAGTTGCCCCGTTGTTAAACAGCTAATACCAGAAATATTGAGAATGAACAACCATTCTGTGGCTGAGCAATTCGTGAAAATGGTCACTGGCATAAAACGTGGGGAATTCGACAAACTTCCCCGATCATTTGAGCTAATGGTTAGCCCTACCTTCTTGGGGATAATGAGCTTCAGAGGTTGGCGAGATCTGCAACGCCAAGGATTGTGTACGCATATGCGGACACTGCTTGCGCCAAGTCTTGGCTTCTACTCTTACGACAAGCTCGCCGGTGACGGACCTTCGTCATCGTTCCTTAGTGATTCTTTTGATCGTGTTGCCAGCTCCAACTGGGCACTGTACAACGGCATGCTCGATAGCGGAGTCCCGCCAATTCTAGCCCAGTATCCGATGGCACTCGGTCACAACATTGGATTTGTTGTTGGAGCCAATCTGCGCCAGTGGGAGTTCTGTAACTGGCAGAGGACTAAGTTCTCGGTCAACCATGAGGTCCGGCAAGTTTTTCTTGCCGTAGAAAACTCGCTTCGCGACGTCTTGCCCTGGTGGCAACATGTTTCCAGAGCAGATACTACTCCGGCATACGTTTTCGCCCGTGGTGAAAGTGGAGTGCCGCTTCTTACATAAGAGCCCTAACGGGCTTTTTTTATTGTTAAAATAGTGATAAATTGAAGCATATGGCGCATGAATACGAGCCAACAATAGGGTTAGAAATACATTCTGAGCTAAAAACCAAAACAAAGATGTTTTGCGATTCAGCTAACGATCCGGACGAGAAGCATCCGAAT
This sequence comes from Minisyncoccota bacterium, assembly GCA_040881175.1. Classification (GTDB taxonomy): domain Bacteria; phylum Patescibacteriota; class Minisyncoccia; order 2-02-FULL-40-12; family IGHO2-01-FULL-4-A; genus JBBEDS01. The sequence continues at coordinate 7,841 of JBBEDS010000014.1, forward strand.
ATTAACGTCTGCCCGGTCTGCATGGGACACCCTGGCACTCTGCCTGTCATTAACGAAGAAGCGATAAACAAGCTTCTGCGCGTAGGCTTAGCGCTAGGCTGCAAAGTGTCCGAATTCTCAAAATTCGATCGAAAGAACTACTTCTACCCAGACCTGCCCAAAGGTTATCAGATATCCCAATATGATTTACCGCTTTGCCACGACGGTGAACTTGATATCGGTACAAAGAAAATACGAATTGAGAGGATACACATTGAAGAGGACACCGGGAGACTGCTCCACCCGGAAGGAAAAAACTATACTCTAGTAGACTACAACAGGGCAGGCATTCCTCTGATGGAGCTCGTAACCAAACCCGACCTGACCTCGGGAAAAGAGATAGAGGAATTTGCTAAAAATCTGCAGTTAATATTGCGCTACCTTGGAGCATCCGACGCCGATATGGAAAAGGGGCAGATGAGAGTAGAGGTCAATGTATCCGTAAAGAAAAAAGGCGCTAAAGAGCTGGGGACTAAAGTAGAACTAAAGAATATTAACTCCATAAAGGCAGCGGCAGCAGCCACTGATTTCGAAATCAAAAGACAGGCCGAAGTTCTTGAAGACGGCAAAAAAGTAGTACAAGAGACTAGGGGCTGGGATGACAAAAAAGAGCAGACATTCAGTCAGAGGATAAAAGAGGGTTCCGCTGATTACAGATATTTTCCCGAGCCAGACCTGCCTCCGATGAGATTCTCCAGGGACGAGACTGAAGAGATTCGCTTGGGTTTGCCCGAGCTACCGACTCAAAGACGTGAAAGATTTAAAAAACAATACGGTCTGACCGACCCCCAAGTACAAGTTTTCACAATAGCCAAACACTTGGGAGATTACTACGAGAAAGTGGCTAGCGAATTAGATGTCGCAGCGAATATAGAGCATAGGTCCCAGGACATGAAAGAAGAGGATGTTGCGAATGAAGATCATATGCCAGGAAAACTACACTCTCTTGCAGCCAACTACATAATTACTGAGTTTCCACCGCTTCTGAATATGAAGGGCACGGAGATAGATGACATCGAGGGACTCAGGATAGAGCCTGAGGCATTTGCCGAGCTCATGGTAATGCTTTTCCACAATAGACTATCTTCAACCGGAGGAAAGGCAGTACTCAAAAAGATGGCTGAAACTGGTCTACATCCTGAGCAAATAGTCAGGGACCTCAATATGGGCCAGGTTTCTGACACTTCTGAGCTAGAAAAGTTTGTAGATGAAGCTATTGCCAAAAATCCAAAAGCAGTAGAAGATTATAAAAAGGGTAAATTAGAAAGTATTAAATTTTTAACTGGCCAGGTAATGGCCCAAACCCGAGGAAAAGCTAATCCGCAGGTTGTAGGGCAGCTACTTGAGCAAAAATTAAAATGAGTTTTTGGGAAAAATTGACCGGCAAAAAGTCAGAGAAAAGTACAGACAACATACATAGAGAACTAGAGAATGAAGCTAGCAATCTTATGGTCCAGATAAGAGAGCTGCAACAGAAAATCGACTCAGGTGAGATGGATCCAAACCTCCAGAAAAATGTCGAAAGAATGAAAGAAGAGTTACAAGGCCTGAGAGAAAAACAGTCACTATTAATGGAGAAGGAGAGGCATGATGAGGAAAATGCCGATGAGAAAATGGCTGCCTAGAAAAACACCGAACACCCGAATATGTTTGAGAAGTTTTCAAAACAAGAGCAAGCGCCTACTCCCGAAGAACAGAGGGCGGAGTTAGAGAAAAAGATACAGCGTCTTGAAGACTGGAAGGTAGAGGTTGAGCAGGGAATGGAGATGGAAGCGCATCGCGAAGATGCAGAAAGGCTAGAAGATATAAAGGGCAAGATAGAAGACGCGAAGAACGAGCTAGCTAAGCTTGAGGAAATGCCGAAAGCAGCTTAATAGCTCCCCTTGGATCATCTACCCAGACGATATCCTTGTTTCTCTTAAACCAGGTCATCTGGCGCTTCGCATATCTTTTAATCGCTCGATAGGTTTCGTCCACCATCTGGTCGTAATCTAGTAGTCCTCTCAGGTAGCGCGAGACATATCGGTATTCTAATCCAAAATTATCTAACCGTTTCCAAGAGACTCCACTTTCGTGGAGTCTCTTTATCTCATCTATCATTCCTTCTTTTAACCTAGCAACTAGGCGCTTATATATTCTCTCTTCCAGTTCTTTTTGCGGACGCTTGATTCCTATTATCAGGGCATCATACTTTAGTTTCTTCTTAAGA
>JBBEDS010000014.1:10188-22493 GCA_040881175.1 Minisyncoccota bacterium
CAACGTTAAACTCTACCTTAGGCGAGACGATATCAAGCATATGATGGGGTACGCCTCGCATCTCTTTCTTGGTTATCTTGCCGGATCCGATGTCCATACCGAGATAAACCTGTCTTGAGTCAGCCGAGACCACCTCGCCATCAACTTTCTTGGCGATATCGATAGCCAGATCGGATTTCCCAGAAGCGGTTGGACCAACGACAATAATTAGTTTTAGACGTTTGTTTTTAGCCACTGTTTCGTATAATATAGAACAATTAGATATCTAATAGAAGGAATGGTGAACTTTAACAAGGAGGGGGAATGTGCATTGGCAATATCTGATTCCTGTACTTTTGATTATTTTCCAGATTGACCTAATTATAATACCGGTACTTAGACAAGCCGGCTTATCTTTCTGGAAGATATACTTCATAGCCATGCCTATGGGTACGGCAGAGTTATTCATCCAGTATTACTTCTTCAGCTGGTTTAGGAAAGAGGTAGTCCTAACAGTACTCAAAAGAAAGGCGGCCCAAGAAGGTTTGGTTAAAGAAGGTATTGAGCTGGTCCAACAAGTGCGCCAACAAAACTATGGAGTTTCAACTAGGATAAAAAACTATTGTTTCAAGATTTATGCTTCGTCTACGGATCCAGATAACAAAACTGTTAAGAAAATCAAACGCGGCGGCCACGGCATAATGCTACTTCTTGGGCTGGAACCTTGGGTATACGGTGGCCGTCTGTTCGGAGTAGTAAACTGCAGCGCCATTGGCTGGAGAAATGGCCTTTACTCGTTAGCTTTAGGAAATGCCGTACGCATGACCGGAATCGTTGCTGCCTGGGATTTTATTCTCTCATTTTTTTAAGAATCAAAAAGAGCTCTCGTGAGCTCTTTATATTTTTTCAGCAATTTCTTTTTTAATACTTTCTATAAAGTCCTCGATGCTCATAGTCCCCTTGTCTCCCTCGCCTCGCTTCCTGATAGCGAGAACTTTGTCTTTCTCTTCTTTTTCACCGAGAACTGCTACATACGGTATTTTTTGGATTTCAGCTTCTCGTATCTTCTTACCGATAGTCTCATTATGGCTATGAAGTTCTACCCTAATGTTATTCTCTTTTAACTTTTCATAAACTTCCTTGGCATATCCCAACTGCATATCATTAATATTAGCCACGGCTACCTGGATGGGGGAAAGCCACGCTGGAAGCTTCCCCTCGGTATGCTCCAGCAAGACACCGATGAATCTCTCAAACGACCCGAAGATGGCCCGGTGGATTACCCAAGGCATCTTTTTGTCTCCATTCTCATCGGCATAATACGTTTCAAATTGTTTAGGCAGCATGACCAGATCAAGCTGAGCGGTGCCCATTTGCCAGTCTCGGCCTTGTGAATCATTTAAATGTGCCTCTACTTTTGGTCCGTAGAATGCACCCTCGCCCTCTGCAATCTCGTATTTTACACCCGATTTCTTCAAGGCATCCCCCAGGGCAGCCTCTGCTTTCTCCCACTCTTCCTCTGTTCCAAGAGCTTTCTCCGGTCTAGTTGCCAGTACGTAGCTGGTTTTGAAACCGAATATGTTGTAAAAATCATCAATTATTTTGACTATCCGTGCAATCTCATTTTCGACTTGCTCGGGCATCAGGTAGACATGCGCATCGTCCATAGTTATCTGCCTTACCCTGAATAACCCTCCTAGGGTACCCGAGAGCTCATTACGGTGCAGGCGGCCTATCTCAGCAAGTCTGAGGGGTAATTCTCGGTAGCTCCTAACTCTAGAGTTAAAAACGTAGGTAGATTCTGGACAGTTCATCGGCTTTATTACCAAATGCTCATTCTCATCCCTTGGATTATCAAAATAGAACATGTTATCACGGTAATGCTGCCAGTGGCCAGATTTTTCGAACACCTCTCTTTTAACTAATATCGGGGTTGAGACTTCGTGATAACCCTCTCTGTCGTTTATCTCTCTGGCAATCTTCTCAAGCTCTCTGAAAATTATCATGCCCTTCGGATGCCAAAAGGGCGCTCCTGGAGCGACTTCATGAAAACTGAATAGATCTAGTTGCTGACCGATATCACGATGATCAGTCAGTTTTAAAGGAGTTCCCTTTGGATTATCTGCTTTTGCCATACATAAAATCCTACCAGAAATACGAGGACAAATAAACCCTGGTAACTCCAGGGTTTATTCCAATCAGTTAAATGTGGCAATCGGCCTAACCTCGTCACAGAGTAGTTTGGGAATTCCATCACGATCGTTCATCTTGCCCCGGACGATAACAACGCTGTTCTCCTGAAAAGCGTCGGGGTTTGCTTCTAGAATATTAGGAAAGACTACTACTTCTATCTTTGAGGAGAGGTCTTCAACCCAAGAGAACACCATTGGCTTACCTGTCTTTGTCAGAATCTTTTGTATCTTCGTGACCATGCCTCCGATCTTTACCGACGAGCCGCTTCTTTTTGGGATATCCTTTATCTTTATCAATCCCTTCTCAAAATCCAGCTGCTGCTGATAGTCCCTCAGGGGATGGTCGGAGATGAATAATCCTAGAAGTTCCTTCTCCCACATCAACTTCTCCCAGCGAGAAGCAGCCTCAGCCTCATTCATCCTCAGCGGAGGCAGTATAACCTCGGCACCAGGACCATCAAAAAGACTAACTTGTCCTGTGGATCTAGCCTTGTTGCTTTCCCTGGAGTAATAGAGGAGTTGTTCCATGTTTGCCAATAGAGTAGCTCTTTCGCCAAAGACCTCCATTGCTCCACACCTGACCAAGCTCTCTAATGATTTCTTGTTCAGATCTCTGCTCTGTATTCGACTAACAAAATCGTCGACATTCTTGAATTGGCCACCGCTTTTCCTTTCATCAATTATTACTTTAACGATATTAGCTCCGACATTCTTAACTGCCGCTAAACCGAATCTGACCTTACCCTTGCCGACAACAGCAAACTTCTCCAAGCTCTCGTTAATGGCCGGGGGCAGAACCTCAATGCCCATGTTTTGGCACTCTTCTATTAGAAAAGCGGCCCTCTCAACATCACCGGCATGAGAATTAAGCAAGGCAGCCATAAATTCATCAGGGTAATTGGCCTTGAGATAGGCCGTGTGATAGCCAATCATGGCGTAACAGGCCGCATGTGATTTATTAAACCCATATCTGGCAAATGGCTCTATGAAGTCCCAGACTTTCTCGGCGGTCTTTTCTTCAATATTATTATCTACCATTCCCTTTATTAACTTGCCCCTCTGCTCATCTAGTAGGGATTTGATCTTCTTGCCTACGGCCTTTCTAAGAGTATCCGCTTGAGGCAGCGTGAACTTAGCCAATGCCTGAGCAACAGCCATCAGCTGTTCCTGATAGACTATAATGCCGTAGCTATTCTTGAGTATTGGCTCCATCAATGGATGGAGATAGGATACTTTCTTACGTCCATGCTTTCGCTCAATATATTCTTCTACCATGCCTGCATCCAAAGGACCGGGACGGTAAAGGGATATCATGACAATAATGTCATCAATACCCGTTGGCTTAAGACTTTTGAGGTACCTCTTCATACCCGACGATTCTAGTTGAAAAACCCCGGTAGTCTTTGCTGCCTGGAGAAGCTTAAAAGTCTTAGGGTCATCTAGCGGTATCCGGTCTAAATCTATTTTTAAATTATGGTTACGCTCCACGCCTTCAAGTGTGTGTTGAATTATTGTCAGGTTAGACAATCCCAAGAAATCCATTTTTAAAAGTCCTAGGGCCTCAACCGCATGCATATCATATTGAGTGATGATATCGTTCTCTTTTGTGCCTCTCTGCAGTGGCAGGTATTCGGTAAGAGGCTTGGGACCGATTACAACAGCACAAGCATGAGTGGAGGAATGCCTGGCTACACCTTCAAGACGAGCTGCCGAGTCAATGATTCTCTTAACATCCGGGTTTGTCTTATACAGTTGCTTCAGTTCCTCAACCTCTTCAACCGCGTTTAGTAGCGCTCCTTTTTTCTTGCCTTGATTAGGCGTAAACGGAACCAGCTTGGCGATTCTGTCGCAGATCTCGTAGGAATAGCCCAGAGCGCGGCCAGCATCTCTAACGCTACCGCGAGCAGCCATGGTACCGAAGGTTATCACTTGAGCAAAATGCTCGCTACCATACTTCTGCCTGACGTACTCAAAGACCTCATCCCTTCTGGCATCGTCGAAATCGATATCGATATCGGGCATGCTGATACGCTCGGGGTTCATGAAACGCTCAAAAAGCAGTTCATACTTAATGGGATCAATGTTCGTAATTTTAAGCAAATACGAGATTATACTCCCGGCAGCAGAACCGCGGCCTGGACCCACTATTATGCCGTTTTTCTTAGCCCAGATGATAAAGTCTTGGACAATGAGAAAGTAGGAGGCAAAGCCAGTCTTGGTAATAACCGAGAGCTCGTAATCTAACCTTTCCATTATCTTGTCTTTTTCTCCCTCTGGATATCGGTCGGGGATGCCCTTGATACAAAGCTCTCTCAGGTAGCTATCATTGTCGTAACCTGTTGGCAGCGGGAAGGGGGGTAGCTGTGATTTGCCGAATTCAATCTCAATATTACAGCGGCCGGCTATCTTGGCGGCATTCTCAATTGCCTCAGGAATTTCAGAAAATTTCTCTGCCATCTTTTCCGGAGACAATAGAGAGAAGTCGTCATTCCTTAAAGTCAGCCTGTCTTTGTCGCCAACCTCGTTACCGGTCTGTACAGCAAGAAGGACATCATGAGCGTGAGCATCTTCAGATTTTAAATAGTGGGAGTCCTGAGTTGCAACCATCGGAATGCCGGTATCTTTAGAAAGCTCTATTAATTTTTTAGTGACAACGTTTTGCTCCTCAAGATTGGGATGCTGCTGGACTTCGATATAGAAATTGTCTTTGCCGAAAATGTCCTGGTACTCCAAGGCTAATTTTTTGGCTTTGTCGTACTGATTGGTCAGCAGGGCGCGAGAAACCTCTCCGCCGAGACAGGCGGATAGTGCGATGAGGCCTTCACTGTACTCGCGAAGTAGATTTTTATCGACTCTGGGCTTGTAGTAGAAGCCCTCCAGGTGAGCAGCGGTAACTAGTTTGATTAAATTTTTGTAGCCGGTGTTGTTAGCAGCTAAGAGTACCAGGTGATAAAAGTTTTTGCCGGTAGAACTGGGCCGCTTGTCATGCATGTTCTCAGTGACATACATCTCGCAACCTATGATCGGCTTGATGCCGGCCTTGGTTGCTTTCTGATAAAACTCAATGGCTCCATACATCACTCCGTGATCTGTGATCGCCACGGAATCCATACCCAATTCTTTAGTGTGCTCCACCAGTTCGTCTATCCTCGTAAGGCCGTCGAGAAGAGAGTAATGGGTATGGGTGTGTAGGTGGGCGAATCTCATAAATCAATTCTACCATTCGCGGATTAATAACCTCAATACGGCCTTTGTGTGGACAACTGCCCTAAACTTGCCTAAACAGAAAATTTCTGATATAAAGTACTCACTATGGGAGTCCCGAGAGCGCATTCTACGCGCGGCCAAAAAGGAAGAAGGCGCAGTCATTTAGCACTAAAGAGATTAGTGCTTGTTTCGTGCAGCCACTGCGGAAAACCAAAGTCTTCTCACCTGGCTTGTAAATATTGTGGTTTCTACGGAGAAAAAGAAGCAGTTAACATACTAGCTCGTGAGCTTAAGAAGAAAGAGAAGCAAAAGCAGGCTCGCAAGTAAACTTTTTTAACATAAGCTATGGCATCAAGACATCTATCAAGGAGTGTCGCTATGCAATCGCTCTACGAGTGGGATTTTAAAGGCAAGAAGGCTGATGAGCTCCAAAAGATCATCGAGCATAATATAAATGAGTTTGCTCCCGGCATAGAGAGTCACGAATTCATATTCGACCTGGTAAACGGTGCAATCGGCAAGTTGTCGGAAATAGACAAGATCATAGAGAAGGCCGCACCTCAGTGGCCCATAGATCAGATAGCGATGGTAGACCGAGCCGTTCTTCGTCTTGGAATATATGAGCTACTCTTCGGCAACCGGGAAGAAGTTCCTCCTAAGGTAGCTATAAATGAGTCTATCGAATTAGCCAAGACCTTCGGTGGCGATGCCTCGGGCAAATTCGTCAACGGCGTATTGGGCACCATCTACAGAGAGATAGGCGAGCCGGGTAAAGACGATGCCCCGCCGAAAAAAGAAGAGAAAGAAGAGGGAGGGGAAAAGAAGGAAGAATAAAAAACACAACGTGTTATCAATTACGAATTATGCAGAAACATGATTCTTGATTCATGATTCGTCCATGACAAATGGATAACGAAAAACTCTTAGAACTGGAAAGTAAGATTGGGGTACAATTTAATAACCGCGACGTCCTACTTCAGGCACTCACTCATCGTTCTTACCTGAATGAAAACCCGAAGTGGCATCTGGACCAAAACGAGCGTTTGGAATTTTTAGGAGACGCCGTTTTGGAATTAGCCGTTACGGAGTATCTATATAAGAACTACCCTAACCCTGAGGGGGAGCTGACAAATTGGCGCGCAGCTTTAGTCAACTCTATTATGCTGGCCAAGATATCGGAAAAGATTGACCTTAATAGCTATCTTCTTCTATCCCGCGGCGAAGCTAAAGACACCGGTCGCGCCAGACAATACATACTAGCCAACGCCATGGAGGCGGTCATCGGAGCTATCTATCTGGATAGTGGCTACGACAATGCCGCTGGTTTCGTAACCCGCTTCATCCTTGATGAGCTACACCAAATACTGGAAGGCCAGACATATAAAGACTACAAGAGCAGATTCCAAGAAGAATCTCAGGATAAACTCGGAGTTACCCCTACCTATGAGGTAATGAAGGAGTGGGGACCGGATCATGCCAAAAACTTTCAGATCGGAGTATTTCTAGAAAAAGAGTTAGTTGCTGACGGCTCAGGACCATCAAAACAAGAAGCTCAACAGGCCGCAGCAGAGGCAGCTCTAAAAAAGAAAGGCTGGGTTGCATAAATATTAAAATATGCTAATCTACTGAGACTATTTAGACATGTTAAAGATACGACTACAAAGGATAGGTAAGCGCGGCCAGGCATATTTCAGGGTCGTGGTTATCGAACGCACCACTAAGCCAAAGGGTAAATACCTTGAGCTTTTGGGTTCTTACGACCCCCACAAAAATGAAGTTACGGTCAAAGCCGACAGAGTTAAGCATTGGATGGAAAAAGGCGCTCAACTTTCCCCAACCGTTAACAACCTGTTGGTCAGCAGGAGTATAATTGAGGGAGAGAAAGTTCAAGTCTGGAAAGCCAAGAAAAAGAAAGGTGGCGAAGCTGAAGCAGCTGCTCCGGCAGCTAAGGCAGCGCCGCCTAAAGAAGAGCAAGCCGAAGAGCCGAAAGAGGAAGTGAAAAAAGAAGAAACAGCCGAGCCAACAAAGGAAGAGACACCCGCTCCAGCCCAAGGCTAACATTGACACTTTAAAATAGTATTGCTAAAATTTAAGCGCAAGGTCGAGGTCAACGATTGCAGAAAAAGTGGATTTTCGTCTGACACTTCCGAATTCGTCGCGAACTGTAAGGGATAATTCATTTAATCTGTACATAAAGCATGGCTAATTACACTGATAGAGAATTCGTCGAGTATGTTGTTAAACAGATAGTCAACAAGCCCGACAATGTTGAGGTCACAAGAAAGACCGATGAGATGGGAGTCTTGATCGAAGTAAAGGTAGACCCCGAAGACATGGGTCTCTTGATTGGACGAGCTGGTTCAACAGCTAAAGCCGTTAGAACTTTGGCAAGAATCGTCGGTATGAGAAACAACGCTCGCGTTAATCTCAGAATAGTCGAACCGGAAGGTAGCACCCGACAGCCAAGACAGGACGGAGAAAAAACAAAGAATGTCGAGGATGTTGTAAATGACCTCGGAATGTAACTAATAACTCCAAAACTAAAACCCTCCGCTCCGGCGGAGGGTTTTAGTTAAAATCAGGGTATTATATCCTATGTTACCCTAAAATTAAGTATGAAACGCTTCGATATAATCACAATCATGCCAGATCTATTTCAAGGATTCACAGACGAATCCCTTTTGGCGCGGGCACAGAAAAAGAAAATTTTTAAAATTAACGTTCACAATCTGCGGCAGTGGACCACCGACAAACACAAAACAGTAGATGCCAAACCATTCGGGGGAGGCGTCGGCATGGTTTTAAAAGTAGAGCCGATTCTTAAAGCCGTGAAGAAAATCAAACAGAAGAATAAAAAAGCTAGGGTTATTCTTTTTTCGCCCCGTGGTAAAAAATTTGATCAAGAAATGGCAGAAAGGTTCGCCAAGCTGGACCAGATAATACTGATAAGCGGTCGCTATGAGGGCGTGGATGAGCGCATCGCCAAGCATGTTGCCGATGAGGTAATCTCGATAGGCGATTACGTTCTTTTGGGCGGCGAGGTACCATCTATGGCAGTGATTGAGGCAATCTCGCGCATGATACCTGGAGTCATAGCCAAAGAAGAGTCCTCTCGCAAACCCGATCACCCCCAATATACCCGGCCCGAATCTATAGAAATATCCGGCAAGAAAAGAGGGGTCCCTAAGGTTCTTCTCTCGGGGGATCATAAGAAGATAAAAGAGTGGCGTGAGAAAAATACCAAAAAGTTGAGATAGGGACAGGTTTATGAAATAATTTAGCTATGAAAAGCGAGCTTGAACAATATATAAAAGATTCCAGTCTTTCCGAAGAAGACAAGGGTTTGTGGTCTTCAATACTTGAACAGCTAGATGACGACCAGGCCAAAGTGTTCATCGATTTCATAAATGGCAAGGAAGAAAACCTTCAACTCCTAACCCACAACATCAAAGCCAAGAAGGAAGCCCTTGAAAAAGGTGATGACAAACTTCTAGAGAAAATATTAAAACAAGAAGAAAATGACTAAAGAAAAATTTCCTACAAACGAACAGGGGGAGCAGAACTCCGCATACGAAAAGATAGTTAATCGCTGGAAAAAGCTGATTGATAGAGAGTCAGAACTAAAAATACCGCCTCGAAGAATGGGTGGCTACATACTGGCAAGCGTTCTTGCTGCGGGGTTGCTCATGCCAGGAGCAATGGGGAATAAAGCGGAGGCTCAAGGATTAGGCGGTAGAATTGCAAACACGGTTTTCAGAACTGGAACCTTTGAAGCTCGGAGTTCTATTGATAGGTCCATGAACAAAAAGATAGACGACCTTGAGAATGACTACGTCAAAAAGATAGGCGAGCTAGGCCGCATGGAAGCTGAGTCCTATAAAGAGTACGGTCCTCGAATTAGAGACGCGAAATCCGACTCGGAACGCGAACATTTGGAAAATGAATACCAGGCAGATCTAGATAAGATAGCTCAGGCCAAGATCGACCTAAAAAAAGCCTACGAAAAAGAAAAGAGGAATTTAAAGATGAAGAAAGAGGTTAGCAGCACAATATTCAGAGGCGTTAGGGGATATTAGGTCTAAAAATATAACGGTATTGACCGTAACAGGCCAATAGATTATACTCCTTATAACAATGGTTCAATAAATTAATAACAATTTTATTGAGTTTTTTAACACTCGGGATTGCCTTCAAACCTTTGAGAGCAATCCCGAGTGTTATTAGATAGTACATTCAAAAGTGAATAGGTAAGAACCAATTGCACATGGTTTCTTACTGTTAACTAGACCTATTCTCCTATTTAAAATTCCGCCAGGAAATTTAAATAGGTTCTTTATGAGAGTTTGATCCTGGCTCAGGATGAACGCTGGCGGCGTGGATAAGGCATGCAAGTCGCACGAACTATTTTTCGAACAAAATGCGATTACATCAAGTTTTGGGATTTTAATATGTTAGTGGCGAACGAGTTAGTAACACCTTGGTACGTACCCCGAAGACGGGCATAACCAACCGAAAGGTTGGCTAATTCCCGATAGTCTCGCAAGAGTAAAGGAGCAATCCACTTTGGGAGCGGCCTAGGTCCTATCAGCTTGTTGGTGAGGTAATGGCTCACCAAGGCTATGACGGGTAGGGGGTGTGAGAGCACGATCCCCAACGAGGGAACTGAGACACGGTCCTTACATCTACGGATGGCTGCAGTCGAGAATATTCGACAATGGGCGAAAGCCTGATCGAGCGACGCCGCGTGCAGGAAGACGGCCTTCGGGTTGTAAACTGCTTTTGCGTGGGAAGAAATTTGACGGTACCACGAGAATAAGGGGCTGCTAACTCTGTGCCAGCAGCAGCGGTAATACAGAGGCCCCAAGCGTTATCCGGAATTACTGGGCGTAAAGCGCAAGTAGTCGGTTTTTGTAGTCTGATGTTAAATCTCGCGGCCCAACCGTGAGACCGCATTAGAAACGCAAAAACTAGAGCAAGTCAGAGGCAAGCGGAACGTGTGGTGTAGCGGTGAAATGCATTGATATCACACGGAACACCAAAAGCGAAGGCAGCTTGCTGGGGCTTTGCTGACGATCAGTTGCGAAAGCGTGGGGATCAAAAAGGATTGGCAAGGGTACCAAACTATTGTAAAATTAGTTTGGTTGCTAGTCCCTTCTTATAGCGATATAAGAATGCAAACTTGGCTATTTCGGTGAAAATCCATACAAGTGGAAAACACCGAGGGAAGTTGTGGGAACTTATATTTGTACTCAAATGAATATTACTTACCGTGATAAAAAAGCTGGTTTTAAACTTACAGCTAGAAACAAAGCTGTTCTAATCGGCTCGATACTTGGAGATGCGAATGTTCACTCTAAGGGCGTGAGTCACAGGGCTTTATTCAAACACGGAGAAAAACAAGCCGCGTTAATAACTTGGAAAAGAAAAGAATTTGACTTAATTTCTGGCATGCAAATTAACCACTTTAAACAGTTGGTTAAAGGAAAAGAGTATGGATTTTTGCAATTTGTAACTTTAACACATCCAGAATTCTCAAGATTCTATAAGTTATTCTACGTTCGAAAGAAAAAAATTGTGCCACATAACATATCGAAGCTGCTTAAAGATCCTCTATCTTTGGCGGTTTGGATTATGGATGATGGCTCTCGAGATAATGTTGGCCTAACGTTACAAACACATAGTTTTTCTCTGAGAGGAATTGAGAGGTTGCGCAAAGCGCTAAAACTAAACTTCGATATAAAAACAAATACAAGAAAAAATAAAGGGTCGTATGTAATATATTTTCCTAAATCTGAAATTTCAAAACTATGGAAAGTAGTAAAAAGTTATGTACTGCCTGAGTATAAATATAAGTTCCCATTAACCCCGTAGAGACTACACGCCGAGACTGTCACAGACAGTATGATATAGTCCGAACTGCATAGTAATATGCAGAGCATGTCAGAAATGCACATGCCCACAAGCATCTTGTGAGTAACAATTGTAGATACCCTTGTAGTCCACGCCCTAAACGTTGCAAACTAGCTATTGGGAGCATCGACCCTCCCGGTGGCGCAGCTAACGCGTTAAGTTTGCCGCCTGGGAAGTACGATCGCAAGATTAAAACTCAAAGGAATAGGCGGGAGATCGCACAAGCGGTGGATCATGTGGTTCAATTCGACACAGAGCGAAAAACCTCACCAAGGCTTGAAATCCAGCTGCATACTCTGGAAACAGAGTAGCCTTCGAGGGTGCTGGACAGGTGCTGCACGGCTGTCGTCAGCTCGTCAGGTGACTGGTTCCCTTAAGTGGGGAAACGAGCGCAACCCCTATTGTCTGTTACAAGTGTCAGACGAGACTGCCAGGGTTGACCTGGAGGAAGGCGGGGATGACGTCAAGTCAGCGTGGCCCTTTGATGCCTTGGGCTACACACATGATACAATGGGAAGTAACAATGGGTTGCCAAACCGCAAGGTGGAGCTAATCCCATCAAACCTTCCCCCAGTTCGGATAGGAGGCTGCAACTTGCCTCCTTGAAGTTGGAATCGCTAGTAATCGCAGATCAGCACGCTGCGGTGAATACGTTCTCGATCTTTGCACTCACCGCCCGTCAATGCAGGGAAGCCGGGAATACCCGAAGGTCCGTGTTTATTCGTGGAACTACGGTAGGCTCGGTGACAAGGCATAAGTCGTAACAAGGCACGGCTAGCGGAAGCTGGTCGTGGATCACCTCCTTTCTATTTCAAAAAATCTGCTTTAAGCAGATTGCGAAATAGAATTAAGTGTCGATATAGCTTATACTCTGTTTGTTTGTCGATAGACGATCACGGAGTATGACCTATGGCCAGCCGATATGGCTTAATCTATCGGCGTTTGCATGAGTCGAAAACATGCAAAATGAGTAGGATCTGGTTAACAGTAAGAAATCGTGTAACATAAAACCCGCTA
>JBBEDS010000014.1:22593-103276 GCA_040881175.1 Minisyncoccota bacterium
CAAAATGAGTAGGATCTGGTTAACAGTAAGAAATCGTGTAACATAAAACCCGCTATTAGGCGGGTTTTATGTCTTTTAACATCTCGGCTCTTAAATTTTCTAATCGTTTTTTTCCGTCTTCTATATCGCTCTTGATGCCTGCTATGTATTCTCTTTTCTCCTCTAACTCCTTCGTGCTTTCCTCGTCCAATTCCACCCCATTTCTTCCTCTATGCTTATCTAGCCAATCTTGTAATTCATTTTCCTTCATCGCCAAACTTTTTTTCATATTGTCGATATATCCTCTCAAGCCCTCCACCTCAGCTTTCCCTTTGAGTTTGACAGGAGATCCTTCACTAGATGGCATTGATTCAAATCCCATACTTTTTAATCAAGCCTTAGCCTCTAGCCTGTGTCCAATTGGCCACTGACTATCGACTTAGGTTAATATTTTAATTACTTTATCTGATAAGTAAGGTTAACGTTAACTACAACTTCATTCTCTCCGGTCGGCACGGTAGGACCTCCGCCACCGATTCCCACGCTAGAATCAAATGCTCTTTCAAATATTGGGAAGCCACCGGTGCTTTCAGAAAAGTTTACGATCCGACCTAACTTTATGCCTAATTGTTCTTTAAGATCGTCTGCCTTCTTCTTGGCATTCTCAATAGCCATTTCTCTGGCTTGCTTCTTTAGCTCCTCGGGCTGATCAATCTGGAAACTTAGGCTGTTGACTTGGTTGACTCCGGCCGTAACGGCTCCGTCAAGAATATCGCTTACGTTATCCAGGTCACGAATTTTGACTTCCAGGGTCTGATTTACCTGATAACCGGTAATCTCCGGCTGTCCAAATCGGGGATAGGTATATTGCGGGTAGATATTGTATGAGATCGTTTTAATATCTTTATCTTCGACATTCTGCTCCTTCAAAAAATTAACAACCTTTTCTGATCTTGCTGAGTTATCATCCTGGGCCTTCTTAGAAGTCACGGCTTCGGTTACGATCGCCAAGTGAACTAGGGCGATATCCGGCCTGGCCAAAACCTTACCTTCACCGCTGAAAGACACCGTGTTAGATGTTCCCGAAGTACTCAGCTTATCTTTCGTACTTACCACTACGAAAACTGAGAGTAAGACCAAAAACACTAAACCTGACCAATAAAGAACTTTTTTGTGCATATTTGTCATGAATTAATTACTAAATTTTAGAAATCGTAAGATCCGATTTCCTTCGACTCTACTGATTTTAACACGAAGGGAGACTCGGGGTAAAATTTTAATTCTGCACTTGTGCCAACGTTATCTCTAATAGTCATAACTATATCCTCCGTCTCCGGCGGAACAGATTTTAATCTAATCTGTTTGATCTCCTTAAAAGTAGTCAAATTAGACACGTCTTCCATGACAATAATTGCTCCCGTTATAAGGAAGTCGATAAATTCTAGAGAGATGTTGGAGTCAGTCGTATTGAAAAATCTGACTTTGCTCGCATCAATAGTTTCAAACTCGTAATCTTCGTTGTTATCAAGCCATTTCTCTACTTCAGAGTCAAAATCAAACTTTCCAGTTTCCCTCTCCTTGGGCCATAACTTCTTAGACCTTGGAGATCCAGACACTCTGACAGCCTCAGGCTCCTGAGTTTTACCTCGTCTTTTTCTCTCGTATTCCTCTTCTAATGTGGCCTCCTCAATATCCGCCAGTCTCTTGTTTAACTGCTCTCTGGTAGGAGTGGGCGGCATTTGTGGAATTTCCTTTTTTCCCATGCTGTTATACTATCAATTGTGCCATGGCAAAACAAGAACTCTATTTAATACTGGATAATATACGTAGTGCGCTGAATGTGGGGGCAATTTTTCGTACCGCCGATGCTGCGGGCGTGGACAAAATATTACTCTGCGGCTATACGCCTACACCAGAGAACGACAAGGTCAAAAAGACTGCTCTTGGTTCTGAAAAAACAGTCACTTGGGAGCACCACCCTCAAACATGGCGGCTAGTAAAGCGCCTGAGGAAAGGCGGGATATATATTGTAGCTCTTGAGCAAGATAAGAGATCGACTGATTACAGAAAGCTTAAGCCTAAATTTCCGATGGCTTTAATAGTTGGTAATGAAGTAAAAGGATTGAGTAAAAATATTCTGGAACACGTGGACAAGATAATAGATATTCCAATGTACGGCCAAAAAGAAAGTCTGAATGTCGCTGTCGCTACAGGGATAGCTGTGTATAAAATACGGGAAACTTTTTAAATATGAAGCTGCCGCATAAAACACTGGAACGTAACTTACTAAAGAATGGCTATCATTCCATAGCCAGTGTCGATGAAGTCGGCATGGCCTGCTTGGCCGGACCGGTAGTCGTCTGCGCCGTTTTATTCAGTAAGGACTTTTTCAAGAAGAAACACAAGAGACTACACTGGATACGTGATTCAAAGCTCCTTTTACCTCACCAGAGGGAAGAGTTTGCGACCGAACTAATGAAAGAGGTGGGCCTCAAGTTCCAAACGGCATATTGCTTCCCTAGGACAATTGATAAAATAAATATTTACCAAGCATCCAGGCTGGCTATGAGAAGAGCTCTGGCTAAACTCTCACCCCACAGGAAGTCCGTAGTCCTAGTCGATGGTCCAGCAAAAATCAAAGGCATAGCTCTGGATCAAATAGCAGTTATAAAGGGCGATAGGAAGGTGTTTGCCATAGCCTGTGCATCTGTCATTGCCAAAGTAACCAGAGATGGGATGATGGCCAGATATGCAAAAAGGTACCCTAAATACGGGTTTGAGAAGCATAAAGGCTACAGCACTGAACTTCACAGAACACAATTGTCACAGCATGGCGTTTGCCCGATTCACAGGAGGTCTTTTGCGCCGGTGGCCAAACTGCTGTAAAATATAGGCATATGAGAAAAATAAAAGTAGCAATCAATGGTTTCGGTCGAATAGGCCGAATCTTCTTCAGACAAGCTTTTGGCAATTCCGATTTGGATTTTGTCGCCATAAATGACCTCGGCTCACTGGAGAATCTAGCCTATTTATTAAAATACGACAGCGTCTATGGCAACTACGAGAAAAGTGTCGAAGTAAAAGGTGGCAAACTCGTCGTAGATGGACACGAAATAGAATTTATCCAAGAGAAAGAACCGGGCAAGCTACCCTGGAAAAAACTTGATGTAGATATTGTCATAGAATCCACTGGCGTCTTTGAATCACGCGATAAGGCAGCTCCGCATTTAGATGCGGGAGCAAAGAGAGTAGTCATTACAGCCCCGGCCAAAGACGAGATAACTCCAACCGTTACTCCTAATGTAAATGTTGAGGCTCTTAAGCTGGACAAAATAACCTCGAATGCCTCCTGCACGACCAATGCCGCTACACCGGTAATGTCTGTCATGATGGTAGACCCGGGAGTAAAAAAAGCCGCCCTGAATACGGTTCACGGATATACTGCTAGCCAAAGCTTGGTTGATAGCCCGGATCCTCATAATAAAGACTTCCGACGTGCTAGAGCGGCAGCGGCAAACATAGTTCCCACATCAACCGGAGCAGCGCTAGCAACGACTAGAGCTATCCCGGAGCTGAAAGACAAGTTTGATGGAATAGCCCTGAGAGTTCCTGTCATATCGGGTTCAATAATGGACTTCACTTTTCTTGCATCAAGAGCAACCACAGTTGAAGAAATAAATGAAATTTTTAAAAAAGCTGCAAAACAGGAAAATTGGAAGGGAATACTAACTATTACTGACGAGCCCATTGTCTCATCGGATATTCTAAAAAACCCGCATGGCTCCATAGTAGACCTATCGATGACCAGAGTGATAGACGGCGATTTGGTTAAGGTATTGGCTTGGTATGATAATGAATGGGGATATAGCGCCATGCTAACCCAGCACGTGCTTACAGTCGCACAGTTATTTGAATAAAAAAAGACCACCCGAGGGAGTAGGCTCAGATGGTTCTAGATGCTTCCTTCCATATCGAGAAGGACCAGCTTGTCGTTATCTACGAAGGCATAGTAACCGTTAAGTTTGCCTTCCTGGCCACCTAGCACAGTAGCATTGAAAGAGTTTCCGTTTTCAATAACACTCTTCATGACCTTTGTCTTGATGGTGTTAACACCATCGCTGAAGTTAACAGGGCAGAGTTTCTGCAAACGTAGTGATGCCTTGAGATCTACCTTCCCATTTTTGTCAGGGAGGTAGAACTTCTGACCGACTTCTAGGCTACCGAATCTCTGCACGGCTTCCTCCCTAAATTTTTTAAAGGCCTGTTTAGTTAGATTATGTCACATTATATACACGAAAACAAAATTAAAGAGCTCGAGGTAAAAGCTAACGAGATCAGACAGTCAATCGTTGAATCTTTAATTGCGGCCGGTTCCGGTCATACCGCCGGCCCTCTCGGCATGGCTGACGTCTTTACCGCCTTTTACTTTCACATTCTGAATCATGATCCCAAGAATCCAGAATGGGAAGATCGGGACAGGCTGATACTTTCAAACGGACATATTACTCCAGTCAGATACGCCACAATGGCTCACGCAGGATATTTCCCTATAAAAGAGCTGCTGACCCTAAGAAAATTAGGCTCAAGACTACAGGGGCACCCCGAAAGAGAAAAACTGCCGGGCGTGGAGACAACCTCAGGACCTTTGGGTTCAGGACTTGGCCAAGCTTGTGGCATCGCCTACGGAGCAAGAATGGATGACAAAAAATTCAGAACCTACTGCTTCATGTCAGACGGGGAACAAGAAGCAGGCGTTACGTGGGAATCCGTCATGTTCGCAGGGAAAAACAAACTGTCTAATCTAACCGGACTAATCGACAGGAATAACATACAAATTGACGGCATGACTGAAGATATTATGCCCCTTGAACCACTGAAGGCTAAATATGAGGCATTTAACTGGCATGTTATCGATATAGACGGACATAACATAGAGGAGATAGTAGATGCTGTTGAGCAGGCAAAAGCCATACATGAAAAACCAACATTAATAATGGCCCACACCATACCGGGCAAGGGGATATCGGAGATAGAATTTGATTACCGCTGGCACGGCAATCCTCCAGGCAAAGGACCGGATGATAAGATTCCAAAAGAAGAGCAGGGGAAAAAGTTTTTAGAAGAGTTAAGAACATTGGGAGGGAAGATACAAAGTGAACATCAATAAAATTGTCAAAGCCCTGCATGCAGGGCACAAGGAAGGAGGTGTAATATATGCACGGACACAATAAATGCGGGCACCATATGGTAGCCAAGCTATTGTTAGTATTAGCCTGGCTTGCAGCTTTAGGCTTCTGGTTAGCAATGTGGAAGGGTATGTTCTGGAATGTAGAACCAACGGGATGGTTCTCTCACGTAGTAGTCTTCAGCTTGCTTGCTTTCGGAACAAAGTTTTGTAGCTGCTACTCCAAAAATAGAATGATGGGTGGCATGAAATGCGACTGCAGCTGCAATGATTGCGAGGGCGGGATGTGTGAAGGTAAGCACAAGGAAGGCCACGGCATGTAGTTTGGTTTTTTACGGTCCGCCTCTTTGCCGGGGGCGGATGAATAAGGAACTAAGAACATGAATTCACTCGAATCAACACCTGGAACCAGATCGACGGAGAATAAAGAAAACGTCATAAAAAAGAAGAGGGGCCTAAGAATGATAGACCAAATGGCTATCTCTTTGGCTTTTACTTTGGTAACTGGATTTTCTGCCGGCAAAATAGCGGAGTCGAGACAGACGGAAGCAAAAGGAAGAGACAGGATCGCATCAAAGAGCAAAATACCGAAACCAAAAAGCTATGATGAGCGTGAACGCCTGTTAAAAAATAGGAGGTTCGAAACTGAAACAAAGCATATAGAGACGCGGGATGGCGATATAGACCATGAAACCCTGAGGACAATTCTCAAGGAAACATATCCCATTGGCTGGGTCGAGGATGAAATTCGAATTGTGGAAAGTTCTCCCAAGAGAAAACCTATGCCTGCAAAATATGGTATGGGCGGAGTTGCCTTAGCTAGTTGCTACAGAGACATTGATGGAAAATCTGAGATCGTATTTCATGTTGACTCGAGAGACGAATCAAAAGAGTATGTAATAGGAACGATCGGACATGAATTAGCTCACGCCAATGACTGGATCTCTGATGACCATCTTACCGCCACAGAAGGGGAAGAGCTTCGAAACAGAATTAAAAGTCGCCTAAGATCACCTGATAGATTCCTGTCATCATACGTGGAAGAAATAAACAACGCTAACGAAGAAGAAGAACTAGAGACTAAGGCCATAGAGTACTGGGCAGAAATTTGTGAACAATATTTCGACGATGCCACCAAGCTAAGTGTCGAGGACTTCAATATCGTCGATGGCCATATTAAAAAAACTGATAGACTCTTTGGATGGCTAGGCGCGAAAGAGAGAAGATATCGGCTAGCTGGAATAAAAATTGAACCACCTCAAAATTATCGTTAGAATTTATGAAACTTGAAGTTAAAAAAAGAATTGGAGAAAGTCTGGGGGTCATTGAATTTGATGACAGGAATCAGTTTAATTTCTCGGAAGGAACAAAAAATTCTTTCAAAGACTATGTCAGTCAACTCATAGAAAAAGGTATAGACCAGATAAAAGACATATATGACAAAGAGGCTGCGGCTTTCACGATGATCAAAGTTCCCATACATAGAGACGCTTCTCAATTTCCACTGGCCTTCAAAGAATTATTGGAAAGGGAGGGCTACGATGTTACTATCATAAGGGAGGACTTGGATAAAGAGATACTTAATTCGTTGAAAGATTTTCCACCGGACAAGAGCAAAGATAATATTTTATCTCGTCTTCCGAAGATGAGCTATTTAGAAAAAACATATATTCTAAAGGGGTTAAATGATCTAAATAAAAATGTCTAGTTTAAAAGCACACTTAGTAGAAAATCCGACAGATAAAGAAACCCTGGAAATGAAGGCTACGCGGGATGGGTACGGTAAGGGTTTAGTTGAGGCCGGAGAAAAAGATGAGCGAGTGGTCGTGCTCTGCGCCGACCTGACTGAATCTACTCGTTCTCATTGGTTTGCCGAAAAGTTTCCGGAAAGATTTATCCAGATCGGGGTAGCCGAACAGAACATGGCAGTCATCGCTTCCGGATTAGCTAACTATGGGAAAATACCTTTCATCTCATCCTATGCCGCCTTCTCGCCCGGCAGAAACAATGAACAGATCAGAACAAATATTGCGATTAATAATGTGCCCGTTAAAATAGCCGGCGCTCACGCCGGGATATCGGTAGGTCCGGATGGTGCCACCCACCAAGCATTAGAGGACGCGGGCTTGATGCGCATGCTACCGCGAATGACCGTACTTGTACCTTGCGATGCTATTGAGGCCCAAAAAGCAACCGTAGCCGCAGCCCAGCTACCCGGTCCAGTATATATCAGATTTGGCAGAGAGAAGTCTCCGGTCTTCACGACTGAGAAAACTCCATTTGAAGTTGGTAAAGCTCAAGTATTCAGAGACGGAAAAGATGCCGCCATTATCGGTGCCGGAATGCTTATACATAACGCCCTTGTCGCCGCCGAAGAGTTATCGAAGGAAGGACTGGAGGTGGCGATAATAAATTCTCCAAGCTTAAAACCCTTCGATGTCGATACTCTAGTAGAATATGCTAAAAAGACTGGAGCAGTCGTCAGCGTAGAGGAACATCAAGTCGCCGGAGGACTCGGCTCAATAGTAGCCGAGGCTCTGGCCCTTAACCATCCGACACCTCAAGAATTCATAGGCGTTCAGGATAAATTCGGAGAGTCCGGTACTCCAGACGAATTAATAGAAACCTTCGGGATGGGGGTGGGCTCAATAAAAGAAGCTGTCAAAAAAGCAATCTCCAGAAAAAAATCCGCTTAGCGGATTTTTTTTAGACCAGCCCTTTGATCTTAGACAAATCTTCTCTGAAAATAGGCTCCCAGTTAATATTCCTCAAAATAGCTGCCGGGTGATAAATGACCAAAACCTTGCGGCCGCGCTTTTCTATAACCCTCCCGTGATTAGCCGACATGCTTCCCTCTATGCCCAGGCCTGTCATTGATATACGACCCAAAACTACTATCAGCTTCGGATCGACTATGTCGATCTCTTTCTCTAAGGACGGCCTGAACTTTTCTATCTCTTCCGGAGTCGGGGTTAATGTTCCACCAAAGGCATCTTGCGGCCTATATTTCAATATATTCGATATGTAGAAGTCTGATCTCTTCCAGCCCAGCTCTTCCAGGGTGGTAACTAACAACTTGCCACCCCGGCCGACGAAGGGTTTTCCTTGAATTTCCTCATCTTTACCGGGGGCCTCTCCTATCATCATTACCTTTGAGTCTGGAGAACCGTCATTAAACACTAAAGTCCTTTTAGGATAGGCTTTTTTGATGGCGTTAAAAATGTAGTCTAGCTTTTGATTTTTGGTCATATTTCTGATATTTTAACATATATTAAATGATCTAAAAGGGGTGCGTAGTTCAGTGGTTAGAACGCTGTCCTGATAAGACAGAGGTCGGAGGTTCGATTCCTCCCGCACCCACAGTAGACAGACCGAAGGTCGAAAGGTCTAGGCATATTTTAAAAAAGTTAATTTTGTCCTTAAAACAACACATATGGAAAAAGAAATAATGAACCTACCGGCTTCGAAACTACCTTTAGTAGAAGAAGCTCAGGATAAATACGAAACCGCGGATTTCCGCTCATCGTTCCACTGGAGAGTCTTCCGCATAATGGCGGAGTTCGTCGACGGCTGGCAGTTCTTAACAGACTTCAAAAAAACCGTAACCTTTTTCGGATCAGCAAGATTTGAAGAAGGGGACAGGTGGTATGAAGAATCAAGAAAACTCGGCAACCTGCTCGCCAAATCCGGTTTTGACGTAATTACCGGCGGAGGTCCAGGTATAATGGAGGCAGGAAACCGCGGGGCGCATGAGGCCAAGGAGGCGGCGGGTAAATCAGCCGAAGGAATCGGCAGGTCTATCGGACTGAATATCAAGTTGCCGTTCGAACAGCGCATTAACCCGTACGTGGACATCGCTATTGCCTTTCACTACTTCTTCGTAAGAAAGGTGATGCTGTCATACTACGCTCAGTCGTATGTCTTCTTTCCGGGCGGATTCGGAACTTTGGATGAAACTTTTGAGTTGATTACTCTGATCCAGACCAAAAAAATTCAAAGGATCCCGGTCGTATTGGTAGGCAAAGAATATTGGGAACCATTGATGTCGTGGATAAAAGAAAGCGTTTACGGTAAATTTGGAGCGGTAGATAAGGAAGATATGGATATATACAGAATCGTCGACACTGCCGAAGAGGCCTATGAAATAGTAAAGGCCGCTCCGGAAAGAAAATCATTTTAAAAACTGCAGGGCGCCATAAAGGCGCCCTGGTTGAAGGGCCTATAGCTTAATGGTCGAGCACCCGCCTTGCACGCGGGAGATCGGGGTTCGATTCCCCGTAGGTCCACATGAAAACTATCGACGTAACTGCCGGGATAATTAACCGTAATGGCAAATTCCTCATCGCAAAACGTAAAAAAGGAAAGCACCTAGAGGGTAAGTGGGAATTTCCAGGCGGCAAGATTGAGGCCTTAGAAACACCGGAAGAATGCCTGCAAAGAGAGCTGGAAGAAGAGTTTGGGGTTAAAGTAGCCGTTGCTGATTTCGTAGCAGAAAGCATCTTCAACTATGGTGACAGGGTCATCAGATTGCTGGGCTATCGAGCAGAATATGTTTCCGGCGATTTCAAGCTAAATGCTCATGATGAAATTAAGTGGATTACAACCGATGAATTTAGTAAATTCGACTTCGCCGAGGCAGACCTGCCGATAATAGAAAAACTTATCTAAATATGCCAATAAAGAAATACCAAAAAGAACTGGACGACTGGTTTAAAAAGAAGGGTTGGGGTTATTGGCAAGAGCTATCAATTCTGGCCAGGCTTTATGAAGAGTGCGGTGAGTTTGCCAGACTTGTTAATCACCTCTACGGAGAAAAGCCCAAGAAAGACACTGAGAAAGAACAGGAGCTGGAAGAAGAAATTGGTGATATTCTTTTTACACTCATCTGTTTTGCAAATTCTAAGAATATAGATTTGGACAAAGCGATAAGAAAAAGCTTAAATAAGGTTGCCAAGAGAGATGGCGATAGGTTCAAGCCTAAGAACAAAAGCTAATGGACATCAAAAACGACTCACAAATTTTTGAAGGATTAAATGAGAAACAAGCTGAAGCGGTGCGGGCCACAGAAGGCCCCGTTTTAATATTGGCCGGAGCCGGTTCCGGTAAAACTAAAGCCCTGACACACAGAATAGCGTACCTAATATCTTCCGGGGTAAAGCCTGAGAATATCCTAGCGGTAACTTTTACCAATAAAGCTGCCGGTGAAGTTAAAGAGAGGGTTGCTAACATCCTCAAAACAACTAAGAAAGAGCTGGATGCCCGCTTGCCATATATGGGGACCTTCCACTCAATATGTCTGAAGATCCTCCGACATGAGATAGAGCAGCTCGACTATGGAAAGAACTTTTTAATATATGACGAAAGTGATCAGCTAACGTTAGTCAAATCAGTAATGCGAGACTTGGAACTGGATATTAAGAAATATAACCCCAGGGGGATACTAAACAGAATATCCAAGCTTAAAAGCGAGTTGATTGATCATGAGATGTTTGAGAAAAGCGCCAAGGAATATATGGAAAAGGTTGCCTCAAAGATATACACCGTCTACCAAACAACCCTGAAGAAAAATAACGCTCTGGATTTTGACGACCTAATAATGCTGAGCGTCGTCCTGTTCAGAGAATATCCTGTCACCCTGTCAAAATACCAAAATGCTTTTCAATATATTCTCGTCGATGAGTACCAAGACACTAATCCTGCGCAATACGCCTGGGTAAATCTTCTTGCAGAAAAGCACAGAAACCTCTTTGTCATTGGCGATGACTATCAAAGCATCTACCGCTGGCGCCAAGCTGATATTCGAAACATCCTAGATTTTGAGAAAGACTACCCGGAAGTAAAGACAATATTCCTTGAGCAAAACTACCGTTCAACCAAAAATATTCTTGCCGCAGCCAATAATGTAATCCTGAATAACAAAGACCAGAAACATAAAAAGCTATGGACCGATAACCAGGAGGGAGAAAAAGTAATTCTAAAAGAATTGCCCAGCGAGAAATTTGAAGGTTTGTATATAGTAAAATCCATACTCAAGAATACTGATCAGGGCAAAAGTCTAGATGATTTTACAGTGCTCTATCGGACACATGCTCAATCGAGGTCAGTAGAGGAAGCCCTGCTAAGAGTCGGGCTTCCGTATCGAATAATCGGTGGGGTCAAATTCTATCAGAGGAGGGAAATCAAAGACATCCTTGCATACTTACGACTAGCTCTTAATCCTCATGATGACGTCAGTTTTGAACGCATATACAATGTTCCGATTAGGGGCATAGGGCTTACATCATTTGAGAAACTGAGAACTATAGCCAGTCAAAGCTCAAGCCTCTCTGATGCCGCTAGGATCAGCAACGAGGGCGTACTAGGCAAAAAACAAGTATCCGCATTTCAGGGATTGGCAGCAATAATAACCGACTTGGAAAAAAAGTCTTTCGATCTGAGTCCTTCGGAATTAATTAAGCGCTTACTTAAAAGAACCAACTATGAATCGTATATAAACGATAAAAGTCCTGAAGGGGAAGAGCGCTGGGAGAACGTGAAAGAGATCCTTACTGCTACACAAAAGTATGAGAAGGTTCCGCCTAGGGAGGGTCTGGAAAAATTTCTAGAAGAGGTAGCGTTGATTCAGGAAACCGACAAGCTAACAAAGAAAGAAAAAGCCGTGAATCTAATGACAATGCATTCAGCGAAAGGCCTAGAGTTCCCAGTAGTATTCCTCATCGGAATGGAGGATGGCATTTTTCCCCATTCTCGTTCCTTCTTCGATCCACATGAGCTAGAAGAAGAGCGGCGTCTTTGCTATGTCGGAATTACCCGAGCCAAGGAGCAGATCCATCTGACATACTGCAGGCAGAGAAATCTGTATGGTTCTGGCCAAAACAACCCGCCATCAAGATTTCTATTCGAAATACCAGAGAACTTGGTTAACTTTTCCCCCTTAACGGATAATTCTGACTTTGATGAATTCATTGAATACTAGAATAAAGAGAGAGCTCAAGGAAGCTGGCGTACGGCCTAACAAACTACTCGGGCAGCACTTCCTAACCAGCATGTCCATCTATGAAAAAATCGTGGCTGCTCTTGATATACAGGGGGGTGATAAAATCATAGAAGTCGGACCGGGCATTGGTATTCTAACAGAGCTAATCGCCAAACAAGGAGCAGATCTTTTTGCCGTGGAAAAAGATAAAGATTTCATACCGTTTCTAAAACATAAGTTTAAAAACCAAGAAAATGTTAAAATACTGGAAGGAGATATCTTAAAATTTGATCCGGAGAAATACGGGTTTAAAAAGGGTGCCTATAAAATTGTAGGGAATATACCATACTACCTAACATCAAGACTCTTCCGTATTACTCTTGAAGATTGGCCTCAAGCTAATCTGTCCGTGTTCATGATTCAGAAAGAGGTAGCCCAGAGGATAGTTGCACAACCGCCTCACATGAGCCTGCTCGGAGTTTCAGTGCAATACTTTGCAAAACCGAAGGTAGTAAGCCGTGTTTCAAAGTTGAGCTTTCATCCTGTTCCTAAAGTAGATTCAGCTATAGTCAGGCTTACGCCAAATGATGAACCCCATCAGAAAGAATATGATGAAAAGTTTTTCAAAGTTCTCAAAGTCGGCTTCGCAGGCAAAAGAAAACAGCTGATCAATAATCTTCACTCCGGATTAAAAGAAGACAAACAGGAAATAGAAAAAAAATTAAATTCTATAGGAATTAATTCCCAAAGAAGAGCAGAAACTCTAACCATTGAGGAATGGCAAAAAATTACTGAGTTATTCAACAGCACTGGTTCCCTTTAGGTTCGGTTTATAATATACTTATACTACAAAATGAAGCATTTCTATAAGATACTCCTTATATTATTAGTTTCCATATTGATATTGTCCGTACCGCAGGCAGTCTTAGCTGGTTTTAGTGTTGGTCTTCCATTCGGTGGTATGATACTTTTTGCCATTCCTTGCACATGTAACGCCTCGACTCTCCTAATTGTTGGACCACCAGTGCCAGGTGCTTACATGCTCACACCGGCAACTATTATATTATGTATGCGAACTTTAAACCCCTTCCAGGCAGTTGGGTACTAGGCACAGCAGACATACCTATACCCTGCCTGGTAGGTGTGCCACCAGCCTGTCTTCCTGCCGGTGGTGGGCCAGCTATTAGAATGCTGGGGACCAGTTAAACTTAAGTAGAATAAGGCAAAAATCCACCTTAGCGTCGCAAAGAGTTATTAACAGAACCACTAACCACAGATAATCAACAATTGTGGTATGATTAGTATAGGAATATGTTAGTTTGTTATTAAGTATTGTCGTATCAATAATATGAATACAAAACTTAAAATAACCCTTGGAGTGCTGCTGCTAGCAGCTGGATTTATGGTAACTCGAGTTGGCTTGTTTTTAAATAATAGCACCAAGAACGCAAGCCTAAGTTTACAAGGGCAAAACGTATTGTCGGCAACGGACGAGAATCCATTCTTCATTGACACCGATGGCGATGGTATTCCTGACTATGACGAACCGTATTACCGAACAGACCCATCTAACCCCGACACCGATGGTGATGGTTATCTTGACGGCGAAGAAGTCGCATCTGAATGTAGCCCAATAATCCCACGGCCAAATGACTGCCCCGACCCACACCTAATCGGGTTCAAGGGCAACCTAACAGATCAAGTATCTGACCTGCTAGTTGGTGGCTTATATTCCGGAGACTTAAAGAACCCCGAAAGCAACAAGGACTTCACCAGTAGTATAGGCCTTGTTAGCAGTAAGGTCTTTTTAGATTTTGACAGTAGCTTCGCAGACCAGACTAGCATTGCCGATTTGAACATTTCTGAAAATAGTGACGTAGATGTTGTCGCTTCCTATATTGAAAATACGGTAAACATCCTAGAAAAAACCATACTTCGGCCCCAACAAGAACAAATCAATGAAATTAAAAAGGGCCTAAACTTTATGCTACTCTTTCCCGAAGAGGAGAATGAGGTGTTAATTAATCTCAGAGATACTTACACAAAAACTCACCAAGACTTATTGGCCTTGAATGTACCTCCTGACTGGAAGTACTCTCACTCCAAGCTAGTCAACTCAATTAATAGGTTTGCTCTTATTTATAGCTACATCTCCAATCCCGAAATTGACCCTGTCGCCAGTATCTTATCCTTCGAGAAATTAATAGATGAATTTTATGCAGCTCAATCCATTTTAGACGAGCTGAGAGTCAAAGCAGATTCATATAACCAAACATCTTCTCAGCAATGAAGAACCAAATTAAGGTAATCGTCTTGTGTGCTTTAGTGATTGCGTCTGGATTTGCCGTACACCTTAGACTACGAGAGGCCAAGGCTTTTACAAGCTTTGGCACAGCCCTCATACCAGCAGTACCAGTAAGTGTAGTCGCAGACGTGCCTTTTAGTGTGAAGGAGCAAATAGAAGACGTGCTTGTGAGAAAATTGGCCCAGAAAGCTCAGTCAAAACTACAAGACGGGGTTCTGTCTAAAATTCAAACGGCTGGCAGACTCGGAGGACCGGCATTCATAGGCAACTGGCAAAGCTTCCTGCAAGACGCCCAATATATAGGAGAGGGTACATTCCAATCAATGCTAAGCGATGCAATCTCTAAAAACGAGGTATGCGACTACCTGAAGGGACCACTAAGCCTAATATTCAAACCGCCCTCACGTCCGGCAGCAGGTATCAGCTCAGGTCTTAACCGCATCTACGATCTCCAGCCCTACGGCTCCAAGGTTCGTTGTAGTAATTTAGTCAAATCTTTGGATTTGAATACGTTTAGAGAAGACTTTACTCAAGGCGGC
The DNA here is from genome assembly GCA_040881175.1 of Minisyncoccota bacterium. Lineage (GTDB taxonomy): Bacteria > Patescibacteriota > Minisyncoccia > 2-02-FULL-40-12 > IGHO2-01-FULL-4-A > JBBEDS01. The sequence continues at coordinate 37,578 of JBBEDS010000014.1, forward strand.
TGGGGAGCTTGGGATGAATTAATTAAACCGCAAAATAACTTTCTGGGTACTTATAACACAAGCCTAACAGAATTAATAAAACGTCGTTCTTTCTCAGAAACCGCCGATGCAAAAGAAGGTACGTCCGGGAGTGGTTTTACGTCTAAACGTGATTGTACGGGACAAACCACTCTTACCTGTATCGTGTTAGGACAAATCCAGACACCAGGTAAAATACTTGAAGACACGGTGCAAAGGTCAATCGATGAAGACTTCTCCTGGATTACAAGTGCAGATGAATTCTCAGAGCTATTACTTGCTATAGGCGACTCTCTGTTCAATGCGGTTATTTCAAAGATAGACAACCTCGGAGGCGGAGGTGGAGGTTTTTCCGGCGGAGGGGGAGGTGGAGGAGGTCAGCCAGCGAACGGAAGCGGAGAAGAGCCAGCAGCTTTAGACGCATCTTGTCTCTCAGAGTGTATGAAGAATACTGATTCAGTTTGCTCTGAAGCAACTCCGGCCTGTATCGATATAGCCGGTCCGAATGGTACTCCAGATGGTACAATCGATTTTATAGATCGCATAGTGGCTGGCTTGGGAGGGAACACTCAAAATCTTGACATTGCAACTATTCTAAATTTAGATCCCACATCTTTTTCATCAGCGTGTCGTTTGCCTGGTGATCCTGACAGTCCTGAATTACTACAGTGCAGGTCTAATGTGGCATCAGAGTGTACCAACATATGTACGCCTAAATAACCCAGCCCTTGCTAAGCCAACAGTTCTGATCTGCTCCTAATGTCAAAAACAAACCTAAGAAAAAACGTGCTTAAAATAGTCCTCATATCGCTGGTTTTATTTGCATTTTTTGTTCCCCAGCATACAAATGCCGATCTGATAGATATCTCGTCTTCCGTTTTCGATACAGGTGTGGCCTGGGCAAATGCCAGAGTACTGGAAGGCATGGGAAATATAATATCCTGGTCGGCATTGATGTTAGAACAGTTTATCAAACCGGATGTTCAAGAGTACATACTCAACTATAGCGTTGTCGAAGAAAGCTGGACGATAATCAGAAACTTCGTGAATATGTTCTTCATTCTGTTTTTAATCATTATCGCCTTCGGTACTATCTTTGGTATTGAAAAATATTATTGGCGCAATACGATCATGCCGTTTCTAGCAGCGGCACTGCTAGTTAACTTTAGCTTAGCCATAGGCAAGTTCGTTATCCAAATAGGTAACAGTCTCGCAGCAATGGTGCTTGTATGGATACAGCAGTCCGGAGCTAACATATCAACTAACCTGGGAAGTGGCCTGGGTCTGGGTTCTTATTTTAAAGATCCGGGAATTGGCGCCCTAGCATCTATTGCAGGCGGAGGCGCCCAGACTCTTGTAACTCTGGTCTTTTCGGCTGTATTCTTAACGATAACCCTATTCGCGCTTCTATCTGCACTAATATTCGCAATTGCCAGAATTCCTGTGTTGTGGGCAATTCTGATTTTATCTCCTATAGCCTTCGTCAGCTATGCACTACCGAGTCTACAGCATATCTGGAAAAAATGGTGGAGCTACTTAATAAGTTGGTCTTTTTTCTTGCCTACTTATTTATTTTTTCTGATGTTCTCCATATTCTTCATAAGCCAGAAGGGGAAGGTAGGTACCCCACAACCCACAGGAATAGCAGAGGCACTTGTCGGTCCAGGGTCAGCAGTAGGAGATCTGTTGTTTTTCATCCTCACCATATTATTCTTAGTGGGCGGTCTTCTCGCATCTTTCAAGGTTGGCTCTCTTGCTGGTAGTGGGGTGAACAAAACATTCAGTGCGATTCAGGGAGGTATTAAGAGGGGTACCAGAAGAATCACGGGTTATGACACTGCCGCAGCCGGAGTTAGAGAAGGCCTGCAAGGCAGGATAGACGAGATTAGCGAGAAAGGACTCGCTGGCATCGGCGGTGCCCAACGAGCCAGGATTAGCCAGGCTAAATGGGCCGAGAGTTTCGGCTTTGGAACAAAGAGGGGGGCGGCAGATGAAGCCCGCCAGAAAGAAATAGAGAAAGAATTCTCAAAACTCAAGACCCTAAACCTAGACAAAACTGGCTTGGAGCAGAGACTTTCAAGCACTAAGGGTATAGATAAGATGGCTGCCTTGAGGTTAAAGGCCGAACAAGGATGGCTTAATACAAAGGATCTTGATCAAATAAAGGAAGCCATACAGAGTTTGGGTGGAGGTAAGACTATAGCTGGTGTTTCATTCATTAACTCTCTGAAGAAGGGTGGCTTCAAAGATATTACAAAAAGCACCGTTGAAAAAGAGGCCCTCTTTAATAGTCTCTCTGGCCCTGAATTCATAGAGCTACAGAAAGCTCTTGGATCGGATATGGCAAAGAAGAAGGAGATTATTAAACCAGAGATGGCCAAGAAAGTTATTGGCTTGTATGAAAATGACTCAGCAGAGGCCAAGAAAGAAATCATGGATGCTATTAAAAATAATCTCGGCAATATATATGCGGATAAAGGCGCTCGTGAGAAGTTTCTTGTAGACACAACCGACGCGAGCAATACTGAGTTGCGAAGGTTGTTAGCAGAAAAAATGGTTGAAGACGACGAGATTGACAGCTATAAGAAATACCATGCTGCTCAAGAACTATTCAGCGGAGATCCACAAAAGATAACAGATATGCGCAATAAGATAGCGAAAGAAAACCCTATAGTTGCGGCTGAAGTCGAGACTAGATCTAACATGAGCGCTACAAAGCCAGGAATAATTAACCCAGACTACGTGCTTGAGGAGGCTGATCAAAAGGCAATAGCTGACACAGATACAATAAAGAAAGCTGTGGGTAAGGCAAGTGCCAAACAGCTGGGCCAATCTAACAAAGACACCTGGAAAGAAGATTGGTTTAAGATAGCCCTCTGGAAAAAAGCTGATTCATTACAAAAAGTAGACCCACACAAATCGGCCGCAGGTAAGAGGAGGAGAATACCTGGAGGAGGAGAAAGATTCTTACAATCCCTTAAAAAGTCTGTCGGCGAAAACACAGATAAAATACCTGTGCTAAATGAGTTGCTCCAGTCTTTTGATGAATCGACAGGAGCTTTTAACCCCCTGCCACCAACCCCTTAGCTAGGGCCAAAAAACACAAGTATGTCAAATGAAATAAATAAAATTTACGACCCAGTCGAGATAGACGCTGACTTCTTCGCCGAGAATGAAGATGAACAAGAAAGATTCTACTCAATTGTTAAAACATTGCCCGATCTGGTATTGGATGTGCTATTTGGCCTAGACACCCCCAAGATACTAGAGGGCATAGCACGAAACTTTGGACTACAACCTGAACAGTCAGCAATCTTATCAAGACTGGTTCGTAAGGTTCTAATCGGTGATTTTTATATAGGGGACTTTCCATCTAAGATATCCTCCGGGCTTGACGTAGATCAAGATAAGGCACGGGAGATAGCAAAAGCCACTGCTTCTGACCTATTTATAGATGCGGTGGCAGATATCAAGCGCATCCATTTGCAGAAGTTTCCCAATGCTTCCTTAGAAAAACAGCCAGAAGATACCAAGGGTCAGCAGCACGGAGTAAAAAATTTGTCAGAGACTGGCGGTAATATCATTGACCTGCGGTCCAGAAACTGAAACAAAAAGCCCCCCAATCAAGGCGGGCAATTTAAGATTTGTATCCTATGCTGAATAGTCCGAAACTAATAACATTTACAATTCTCTTTGCAGTATAGAGGTTTACTAGGAGTCTGGATGAGACCTTGACTATAAATTCCTCCCTGCTAAAATTTTCAAAAAGGTAATCTCGAAAGATTCTAGTTATCTCTCTTTTTTGTTCCGTAGAAAGTTTAAATTTACGACCCAGCTTTTCTTCTATGAATACCGCGGTTTCGAAACCCATCATAGCTGACTGCTTATGGGGCGGCAGTTTACCTACTTTTTCTACGTAACCTTGAATCCGTGTTATATCGTCCTTGCTCAGCCGCTTGAGTGCCTCCTTTAGTAGCTGAAGTGTCTTTTGAAACCCAGCGGCCAGAGAGTATCTCTTTGCCTCTGCGGCAGAGAGCATCGCCTTTTCAGTCATGGCAATTTGACTCCTAAGTTCCTCTTCTTTTCTAAGTTGCTCAGCGGTTTTACCATAAGAATCAATATTGTAGGGTGTGGCGTACTCACGGTCTTCACCGTCGTAGTTAGCAATGTCAAAAGCCTCGCACTCTTCATCTCCAGGCTCTTCTTTGTCTATTTGAGTCTCCTTAATCAGTTCCGCTAAATTTTTATTCCCTAGATGGTCTTGATAACCTCTATTTTGCTCCAAAGTTCTTCGACGACCATCATTACTTAACCAACTTTCGGTACCTTCTAAAAGTGGGCGGTACCCTTTGAGACCCTCCTCATAGGAATAGCTGGACATTTGAAATTCCTCTTCTCTATTTAAAGGTTCTTAGCATGTTGCTAATTATCGTAACATAAAAGGTAGTGTTGTCAAGCGATAAGTCCTGTAAGTATCTGTGCTTTGTTTTTTCTATCAAAAACCTGATATAATTAACAGTATACGCTTTACATTAAAAAATGCGCTTCCAAGTCCCACAATTTATAGAAACTGAGACCAAGATAGTAGGGCCATTTACGCTCAAGCAGTTTTTGTACTTAGCCTCTGGTGCAGCACTCATTTTTATACTTCAATATGCCGTCAGTTTTACTTTCTTGATAATTCTCGGCCTACCTATAGCTATCCTAGCTCTTGCATTAGCGTTTTATAAAATTGATGGGATGCCTCTTCCGCAGTATATATTAATGGCATTTTCTTTCATGAGCGGTACTAAGAAATACGTTTTTAGTAAAAAACAGGATCAGCAATACATACAGAACCAGAATATTAAAAGCCTACAAGACCAGAACGACAATGGCAGCTAAAAAACAAGCGGCACAGCCGCAAACAACTAAAGACTTCGTCCAGATATCAGAAATTCGTGATAACATAGTAGTTCTTAAAGATGGCTCTCTGAGGTCTCTTATTGAAGTCGGGTCAATAAACTTTGAGTTAAAGTCTGCCGATGAGCAGGCGGCTATAATCCAAGGTTTTCAGGGATTTCTAAATTCGATAGATTTCCCTCTTCAAATCATGATCAACTCTAGGAAATTAGACATTGAACCATACGTAAAATCCCTTGAAGACTTGAGTCAGAGTCTTAAGAACGAGCTTCTGAAGATTCAGGCAGCTGAATATACTAGGTTCATAAAAGGCCTCACCGAACTGACTAATATCATGGCTAAGAAATTTTACATAATAGTTCCTTTCTATGTTATAGAAAATGCGGTCAAAACTCCTGGAGGATTCTTCGGAGCAATAAAGGGTGCCATAATCCCTTCGAAGGCTGAGAAAAAGATAACTGATGAAGAGTTGGAAAACTACAAGGTGCAGCTCACCCAGAGGACAGATATAGTATATGGCGGCCTAAGCGGTCTTGGACTACAAATGAGAGTTTTATCAAAAAATGAACTTATGAATATGTTTTATTCATATTATAACCCCGGTTCGCATCTATAATGGCTGAGGAGATAACAGAACAACAAGGTAAGCTTACAGATGACCTACTAGCGCCCTCGGCTATAAATATTTCGTCTAGTAATATCCAAATCGGCAGCCAGTATGCACGAACGCTTTTTGTAGTTACATATCCAAGATATTTAAACACAAACTGGTTCTCTCCGATAATAAATCTAGATAGGCCTCTTGATATAGCAATCTACGTACATCCCCAGAATACGGCGACCATTCTGAAACAATTGCGGGATCGACTTGGCAGATTTGAGGCGCAGGCGATGGAAGAGCAAGCGTCGGGCAAGGTCAGAGATCCCATTCTTGAAACAGCTATCCATGATATTGAAGTCTTAAGAGATCGTCTTCAGCAAGGCACTGATAGGTTCTTTGAGCTAGGCTTATATATAACAATCTATGGAGACTCCACCAAAGAACTCGATGAAACGGAGAATAAGATAAAGACTGTCATGGACGCCCAGCTTGTATATACAAAACCTGCCACCTTTCGTATGAAAGAAGGCTTCTTCTCTACAATGCCTCTTAACGACGACCAATTGAATGTTCATACCTCTCTTAACACCGAGCCGATATCATCGATATTCCCATTCGTCTCATACGATCTGACTACAGAGAAGGGGATACTCTATGGAATAAACAGCCATAATAATTCTCTAGTTCTTTTCGACCGTTTTGACTTGGAAAATGCAAATATGGTCATCTTCGGTAAATCTGGAGGCGGTAAAAGTTATACGGTAAAACTTGAGATACTGAGAAGTTTAATGTTTGGGGCTCAAATATTTGTCATTGATCCTGAGAATGAATATAAGTTCTTATCAGATACGGTAGGAGGAACCACTGTTAAAATATCCATAACCTCAGATAACCATATCAATCCTTTTGACTTACCTAAACCGCTGGAGGACGAGAGCTCCGCAGACGTTCTGCGTTCACATGTAGTTAACCTGGTCGGTCTCTTTAAGCTGATGTTCGGCGCATTAACACCCGAGGAGGAGGCAATTCTGGATGAGGCAATCACTCAAACATACGCGATAAAAGACATTACGCCAGGTACTCTTGATTTCAGTAACATCACTCCTCCTTTAATGTCTGACCTACAGAGCATACTTGAGGGAATGACCGGGACCGAGTCTCTTATTATCAGGATTAAGAAGTACACGGAGGGAAGCTACTCGGGATTCCTCAATAGTCCGACAGATGTTCAGCTGAACAACCAACTCGTAGCTTTTAGCATCAGAGATATGGAAGAAGAGTTACGACCTATAGCTATGTACCTTGTCCTTAACTTCATATGGACACAGGTTAGAGCTGAGCTGAGGAAGAGATTGTTGGTAGTAGACGAAGCCTGGGTTCTAATGAAGCATGATGCCGGAGCGCAGTTCCTTTTCAACGTCGCCAAACGCGCCCGCAAATACTTCTTAGGACTCACAACTATATCACAGGACATCCCTGACTTCATGGCTTCCCCTTACGGGAAACCAATCGTTACCAACTCCTCGTTACAGCTGCTACTAAAGCAGTCTCCAGCCTCCATTGATCTGGTACAAAAAACGTTCAATCTCACCGATGCTGAAAAATTCTTCTTGCTAGAATCTCAGGTTGGGCATGGTTTATTCTTCGCTGGTTCAAATCACGTTGCCTTAAGAGTTATTGCATCCTACGCAGAGGACCAAATTATAACCTCTGACCCTAGGCAGATACTCGAGATAGAGGAAGCAAAGAGGCAGCTTGAACAGAACGGAAGTTAACATGCCCAGTTACACTGAAGAACAATACGCAAGTGGCCTTAGCATTGCTAGGACACGAAAAGAGCTCGTAGAAGTACAGTCAGAAGCAGATCGAGTCGTCAAACCACCTTCGGGTGTGTTGTACTTCTTTTTATATGGCTTCTCCATAATAGGAGATATAATTGACTTGGCAGATTTTACCGGAGTCGGCGCCGCTGTCTCTTTCGTAGTCGATATCTTTATCGGTATAATTCTATTTTTCGCCGGCCGAGCCGCCAGAAACAGAATCGAAACCATGAATAAGTTTCAAGACGAGATTCATGGACACATCCAAAACATAGAAAGAAGGGTTGTTTCCCTTAGAAATAACTATGTGCGAGCAATAAAGATATCTCGCAAGATAAAACCCCTAAGAAAACCTGTACGCAAATTAGTGCTTCGCGTTTCAAAACTGCGCAAAAGCATTGCAAGAAATCCGATGACAAGAACAATGATTGCCGTAGTGGCTGACCTAATCCCTTTCCTAGGCATCATACCTTGGCGAACTATCAATATATACCTGATGAAGCGCGATGAGATGCGTGCATTTCAAGAAGCACAGGAGATGCTACCAGAATATGAGGCTGCCCGAGAAGAAGAGATGGCAGAGGCTAACCAGCTATCTGAGGCTCAATCCTACTAGATATGAGTAATAAAATAACTATACTATTACTATTCGTACTTGCGGCATTTGCTGCCTTTTTAGGCGGTTACTTCCTTAGCCATAAGTCAGTCGTCGACACCTCTCCACAACAAGGACTTTTAAATAATACCCTCGTGTCTAGATTTAAGGAGTCTCCCGAGAAATACTCGGCACCGGTCGGACTATTTACCATTTCAAGAGAAAAAGCATCCTTCCCTTATTTGGCCAAAAGCGGCAAAGACGTACTTTACTATTATCCTAGCAGGGGAGAGGTCAGGTCTTCCGCCATAGAAGGCTCCGGGAATAATTCTGCTCTTGTCGCCACTATTAAACCGGGCGCATTAGATATACAGTGGTCTTCTGAGAGTAAGTTACTGGCCACCTATGTAGATGGCAACATCCTATACGACCTATCATCTGGCTCTTCAAAAGAACTCGACAAAGATCTGGTTAGTCCGTCCTTCTCAAATCCAGGAGCCCATGTTGTCTACAATAGGCTAACCCCGGGTGCAACGGGAGGAGATATAAGAATTTCTGACGCAGACTTCACTAATTTTAAGACACTACTGTCTACACGAATTGCTTCTTGGGATTTAGGCTGGATAGATAATGACAATATATATCTGCTAAAACAGCCAACGTTAATCAACCAGCAAAGTTCTCTTTTAACACTGGGCGTAGAAACCAAAAAGCTAAGTAGTATTCTAGGGGATAAAAAAGACCTGCAGGTTAGCTGGTCTCCTGACGGACAAAAACTTCTCTATTCTTACGTGAGCAACAGCGCCGAAAGAGAGCTTTATGTAATGACTCTCTCCGATAAAAACTCCGAATTATTAGACCTCGGTATCGTTGCTTCACAATGCGTATGGAGCATCGACAATAAAACTGTATTTTGCGGAAGTGGGAACTCTTTCTTTAGTCTAGATACCTCCATCACAAGACCAGAGCATACTAGAATAACAAGTCTGGGCAGAGATACTTTCAATATCTCTGTTATAAACCCGCTTCTTACTAGCTCGGAAGCTTATGTTGTATTCATAAATGACCAGGACGGTAAGCTCTACGGCTTGAGTTTGGACAAGTAGCTCTTTACTCAACCTCTGTCTTTGTCGGTATGTCAGAAGGTGACTCTGGCTTTTTTAGAGATACGATATCTCTAAGTTCTTTCGTGGAGAAACCCCTGAAGAGAAATAGGGCAGGGACATATGAGAGTGTGGCTACCGAAGCCAGGACAAAGTTTCCTCTAAGTGGGTAAACTATGGCTGCCATGACAAGCGTGGCTAGCATCGCCCGAAAGAATACCCCCAGCTCAGCCGATGCGGCTGATTCTTTTTTAATAAGCCAGAACATCCAGATCGTAATTAATATTTCTGTAACTACAGTAGTCCAGGCGGCAGCGAAATATGTATACTTAGGAATCAAAATAATGTTTAGCCCGGCATTAAATATGGCACCGGCTAAGTAAACCCACATGCCTTTCTTCTGAATATTAAGAGCAACTATTGAGTTGCCTCCTAAATTACCGAAGAAAATAACAAAGACTGCAATACTCAAAATCTGCAAGACAGGACCTGACTCAATGAACCCGGCTCCTCCTACCAAGCCGACTAGTTTATCTGAAAGAAGAAAAATATATGCCGTCATCGGCAAAGCCATAACTGCTAACACATTGAATGCTCTGCGGAATACTTTAATAAACTTTTCTTTATTCTCAAAAGCATGCCTTGATAATAGTGGCATCATCAGCCCTATGAACGCAGCCGGCAGAAAGATAACGGCCTCCAGCATCTTATACGGAACGGCGTAAACTCCGACATCATAGGCTGGCTTCATGATTGATAACAGCAATAGATCTAGCCTGAAGTAAATTAATACAAATATAAGGGAAGCGGCTATAGGAAATGCTATCTTCATTACCTCCTTCCAGTAGCTAACATCTATCATTAGCTTCACCTTAGTTAACGGTTTTGAGAAACGATAGATCAAGAAAAAGTGAACCACCTCTGTAATAACTACGGCCCAAACGAACAAAAGCAGAGAAGCCCCCATCTTGAATATAATAAGTAGCAGTGCTAGCTGGACTAGCCTAGCGATAATGTCGGAAATAGAGATAAAGTAGAGCCTCAGGTGCTTTTGAAATATCCCAGTTAAAACCTGGGATAGCGAAGAGAAAATAGTGAAGAGAGATGCGATCAGGACTCCTAGCTTAACCGAAAGAGTATAGGGCATGAAGAAGACAAGCAAGTCGGCCACTACTACTACGGAGATGACTGCAAGCAGTCTTAGTGTAAATATTTTACTAGAAATAATCGACTCTTTGTCCGGCCCTACCTTGGAAACCTCCCTAACTAACACGGTGTAGAGTCCAAGGTCTGCAATAGCAGTGAATATGTACAAGTATGCAAAAATTGAATTGTAGTAACCAAAGCCGGTTGGTCCTAAAGACCTGGTTAAAACACCCACTACGACCAGACTAATAATCCCGACTGCTAGCCGGGACAAAACAGCGATTCCAAAGTTATAGGAGATTTTTTGTATCAAGGAGGGTTAGCCGCTGGTCAGCTTAGAACTGTTCCAGCTGGGGCTTCACAATTATTCTTCGTCTTGGCTCCTGTCCTATGCTCTCAGTTTGAATCTCCTTGTTAGCAGCGAGTTCTGTATGCACTAACCGTCTTTCGTAAGAGCTCATCGGCAGTAACGCCTCCGCCCTTCTTGTTTGAATAACTCTTTGGGCAGCATCTTTAGCTAAGCCGACTAAATAATTAGTTCTTGATTTTCGATAGTCGTTGACGTCAATTATAAAATTAAAGTCGGCACCATTTATATCTAACTTTCTAGTAGCGACGAGTCGTATGATGTGTTCAAAGGCACTAAGATTCTGTCCGTTTTTTCCAATAAGCATGCTCAAATCATTATCTGACTCAACCGATACCGTAGAGAATCTATTCTCAGTGGAGTCGTTCTCAATAAACTTAACATCACCGTCAAAACCAACCTTATTTAAAAGCTCTTTCGTAATTTGAACTATTTTGTTTTTATCGGTATCGGTGGCCATTGTCTTAAGTTTACGAATTATGCCTATATTTCTTGTTAATGTATAGCTGTTCGAATATTGAGAACATGGTTGTAACAACCCAATAAAGAACAAGTCCGGCTGGCAAATTCCAAGCAATAATTATAACCATGACCGGGAAAAAATACAACATTTGCTTATTCATTTTGAATGCTTGTGACTCTTGTTCTCCGGGTGAGCTTGGTGCCTGGAAAGCTGCGGCCTGCTTAGATTGGAACCATTGTAGGACTCCCGCGGTAATGGCAAGCGCAGGGGTCTTCTCGGCAAGATTTATAAAACCCAAAGCCATCTCTTTGATATGCCCGGGGTTAGTAATGAATGCATAGAGCATATCAAGGCTACCCGGCTGGAATCCCGACCTTAAAGCACTATACAGAGCCAAGAGTACGGGTAGTTGTATTAGTATCGGCAAACAGCCACTAAATGGATTGATGTTGTGCTCTTTGTATAGGGCCATTGTAGCTTGCCCCAGTGCCTGCTTATCATTCTTGTGTTTATCTTGAAGCTGCTTGATCTTCGGTTGCAACTTACTCAGTGCCCTTTGAGACACTAAAGCCTTGATAGACAGGGGCGTAAAAGCAAATCGGATTATAATCGTGAGTATAATAATGGCGAGACCAAAATCAGTCCAAGGAATTGTGTTGTAAATAAAGACTAAGAGATTGAATATTGGTCTTAGAAGAGCTTGATTATAAATTTCTATCATAATAAATGTTTAAGCTAGGTCCACTCCTCCTTTAGAAAAAGGATTGCACCTAAAGATTCTTTTAACTCCTCTGGCTCCTCCGCCTACGATACCATATTTTTCAATAGCATCATGCGTGTACTGTGAACAAGAAGGGTAAAAACGGCAACGAAGGAAGCTACCACTAAAAATAAATCCATGATCGGGAGATAATGTTTTCTGATACATCCTAATTATATTCAATACAATCTTTTTCATGCTTGCCAAAAGTTTAAATTAGTTGCGATTCTCATTGACATAAAGATTATTAATTGTTTCCTTCAAATCTCTCTTGATTTCTTTGTTCAGCTTGCCTACGATGGTTGGAGTAGCGGTAATCACTATATCGAAAGGAGTCCTGAGCTTCATCTCTCCCAAGGTTTCAGTGATAATTCTTTTCAAGCTATTGCGCAAGGTGCTTTTCTTGGAAACTTTGACGGGTATGGCTACGGCCGCCCGCATATATCCGCTATTGTTTTCTAAAAACTTAATAAAGAAAAAACTGTGTCTTACAGTTTTTCCTACTTTCAAAACACGGCTAATGTCTTTTTTATCTAGACGGTATTTGCGGGCCAAAGCCATGGTTAAATCGATAGCTTCTTGCGACCCTTGGCTCTGCGTCTTGAAAGGACCTTCTTGCCGTTTCTTGTTTCAGAACGTTTAAGAAATCCGTGTTTCTTCTTTCTTTTCTTCTTCTTTGGTCTGTACGTGGTGATTTTCATAGACAAACCTTAGCAATTTTTTAGCGAAAAGTCAATTTAGAAAAAGGCCATAGACTATCAACTTTTTATACACACCTTATCAACGAAATCGCATTTTTGAAACGTTTACAGTTACATTATACTTTACTCTATGACTAACGAAGAACTCTGGAAATCAGTACTCAATGAGATGGAGTTATCTCTCTCAAGAGCTAACTTTACTACCTGGTTTAAAGGTACCTCGTTATTGTCTAACAACAACGGAGCCATCCTGGTTAGCGTTCCTAATGGCTTCGTTAAAGAATGGCTGGAAAACAAGTTTGGAAAGCAGATCTGTCAGATTATAAGAAAAGTAGATCCTGAGATAAGGGAAGTTAAATACACTGTAGGCGGCATCCGTGCTGGTCAGCCTTTGCAAAAGAAAGATCTGGTTCAATTCGCTCCCGAGAAAACAGTTGAGGACTACCAAGATACTGATATAGACAAATCAACTAATCTTAATAAGCGCTACTCCTTTGATTCTTTTATTGTAGGTTCTAACAATGAGCTAGCTCACGCAGCCTCCATAGCTATTACCAAAAACCTAGGCAAAGTCTATAACCCTCTCTTTCTATACGGTGGGGTTGGCCTTGGAAAGACTCATCTTCTCCAAGCTGCTGGAAATATAGTTGCTGAAACCTGGCCGGATAAGAAAATCTTGTACATCTCCTCCGAAAGACTCACGGCTGATATTGTTGAGTCTCTTAAAAACAAAACTATTGAGGATATGAAACAACGTTACTCAAAGATAGATTTATTAATTATAGACGACATTCAGTTTATAGCTGGCAAAGAAAGAACTCAGGATATATTCTTCACTACATTCAATGAGCTCTACGGCAAGAATAAACAGATAGTCCTGTCCTCAGATAGGCCTCCAAGCGCCATTCCTGCCCTTGAGGAGCGTTTACGCTCTCGATTTGAGGGTGGGATGATAGCGGACATAGGTACTCCAGATTACGAGACCCGTTTAGCTATACTTAAGCTAAAATGTAAGGAGAAGAATTTCGAGATAGATGGTAACTCTCTCTCATATATAGCCTCCAATATTCAGAAGAATATACGTGAACTAGAGGGAGCTCTTAACCGTATAATCGCTTTTGGTCAGATATATAACAAAACTCCTGATTTTAAGGAGGTTAAAAAGCTTCTAGCTGCCTATCTGAATACTCCATATAGAAAGACGACTCACCAGCTTATCTTAAAATCAGTAGCAGACTTCTATGGCGTTCCTTTAACCGACCTAGTTAAAAGGAGCCGCAAGAAAGAGATTGTTAAACCAAGGCAGATAGCAATGTTCTTGCTAAGAGAGGAGACCAAATCCTCTTTCCCTGAGATTGGATCCAAATTAGGAGGTAGAGATCACTCCACTGTAATTCATGCTTATGAGAAGATAAGGAGAGAAGAGGAGGAGAATGAGTCTACAAAACAGGAATTACTTTTGATCAAAGAAAGAATTTATCAGACATTCGATAGTTGATAAGTATGTGTATATACCTGTGAAATTAATGGTTATAAATTATTGATAAAAATTGGATAAGTCTAATTCTAAAAAAAATAAGATAATATTAACAAGTTTATAACAAATTAATTAACATACTTATCTACAGCTTACTAAATAACTTCTACCGCAAAAAATATAGTTACTAATAATCTTTTACCACTTATACACACCTCTTATTATTACTAATTAATTATATATATGAATATAATAATAAATCAGAAAAGATTCTTAACAGCTCTGAGGGTTGTTGAAAAAGTTGTCTCAAAAAATACTTCTTTGCCAATTCTCAACACAGTATTACTCAAAACGGATAACGGCAGTTTAAAACTTTCCGCTACGAATCTAGAAATCGGAATTAATTATTGGATTGGAGCCAAAGTAGAAAAAGATGGAGAGGTAGCTGTTCCAGCTAAAATATTCTCAGATTTCATAAGTAATATTTCAGACGAGAAAATTAAGGTAACCTCCAATAAAAATGTGGTGTCCATAAATTCCGAGCATTATAAAACTCAAATACTGGGAATGGACACAAAAGATTTTCCGATAATTCCCAAAATAAAAAAAGATAATTCTTTCAAAATAAATACGCAGGTACTAAAAAATTCTTTAGCTAATGTATTAGATTCAACTTCTCTTTCCGAAACAAGACCAGAGCTGAGTGGGGTATATGTTAATGCTTTAAGCAATAAAATTGAATTTGCTGCGACAGATAGTTTTCGTCTTTCTGAAAAATTAATTCCGCTAAAAGAAGGTATTAGCAAATCATTTATTATTCCGAGAAATACTGTAATAGAGATAATAAGAACAGTTGAGAATATGGATGAAGATATTAATATATCCGTCTCTGAAAATCAGATTTTTGTTCACGGACAAGACTTTGAATTGATCTCTCGCTTAATTGATGGCCGCTACCCGGAGTACAAAAAAGTTATTCCCGATAAATTTATCTCCCTAGTCAGATTAGAAAAGTCTGAGTTTGAAAAAAATATCAGGATGGCTAGTGTATTTTCTTCAAGTATATCCGACATAAAGCTTAAAGTTTCAAAAGATACTATGGAAATATCAGCCAAGAATAGCGATAGAGGAGAGATCACCTCACACATGAGTTGTGATCTAAAAAGCAGCCCATTTGAGATATTAGTTAACTACCACTATCTTTTAGATGGACTAAAAACAATACCGACAGGAAATGTAATTATGGAGTTTACTGGCGATGGGAGTCCTTTAGTTATAAAACCCGAAGAGAAAAAGGATCAAACTTACGTTATTATGCCTCTTAGGAATTAGTAACTACCGTGGAAGATTTAAAAAGGAAATTAACTCAACTTAAGAGGGTTATAGCTTCTAAGGAAGAAGAAGATAAAAAACTGAGGACAGAACTTAAAGAAATAATCGAGAAGCTTTTTGACCAAGTAAAAACCCCGATGGAATTTATTCGGGGTTTTTACTTACAGGGTGACAGGCTAGTCATAAACACTAATAATAAATCTTTCGCTAATGAACTTTTCTTAGTTAAGAACCAGTTGTTAGAAGGCCTTTGGGATAGAAAATTCGTGGTGAAAGAATTGGTTATTAAGTAAGACTAGTTTGAAGATTGACCTGTGCCTAAGACCCATCTCTGCACAGACTCTTCCCAGTTCTTAGATTGAGAATCTTTCCCATGATTTTCAGGTATAGGCCCTGAAGGATTATCTTTATTTACGTAATAGAGCAGAGAGTGTATTCCGTCAGGGCCATTGTAGTTACCATTTAGCATTACCTTATCAGCGAACACAGGATTTGGCTTTATGAACTGTTCTGATGGCGTGCCAGCAAGAGCTCTCGCAATAAACTCGTGCCACATAGGGCCTGCTGCTGATAAACCGGCTCCTTGCTGAGTCATTGAGTCATTATTATTGTTCCCCGTCCAGACTCCGACTGCAAGAGATGGGGTGTAGCCTATAAGCCAACCATCTCTGTTCTCCTGAGTGGTACCTGTCTTAGCGGCTACCTGACGGTCAGCGAAGTATAAAGAGCTGTTATAGCCGAATACAGGCCCTCTGGCGTTATTATCAGACAAGACATCGGACATCAAACGAGCCAGTTGAGCATCTAAGACTCTTTCCTCCTGGACTTTGTTTTCTTCAAGAATGGTCCCGTCTCCAGTTACAACTTTCTGAATGAATGTCTGAGGTGTTCTTATCCCGTCATTTGCTAAAACACCATAGGCGGCTACCATGTCTACAAGACGAACCTCTCCACCACCCAAGACTAGAGACAAGCCATATCTAGGCCGGTCATTAAGGGTGGTAATGCCCATTTTATGGGCTAGATCGATAGTACCTTCTATACCAGCCAGGTAGAGAGTTTTAACGGAAGGGACGTTTAGTGATTGAGAAAGAGCCTGACGCATTGTTACAGGGCCTCTGAAGCGGCCATCATAGTTTTGGGGATTATAGCAATCAAGACCAGAAGGATCCTTTGTTTGAGTAGCTGAAGAAGAACACTCGGGATTAAATTCTGTTGGCAGATCGAAAAGTATAGTCGAATCGGCAAAACCTTTTTCGAAGGCTAGGGTATAAGCAAAAGGTTTAAATGACGAACCTGGCTGACGACTTGCTGTTGCAACGTTAAAATTACCCTCAAATTTACATGTCTTTCCTGGAATGCAGCCTTCGGGTTCCGCTTCACCAGAGTAATCTTTGGAACCGACCATAGCTAGAATATAGCCGGTCTTAGGGTCGGTCGCGACCAGAGCAGCATTATTAGCCTTATACCTTTCGGTATTAATCTCCGCGTACTTCTTTACGGTTTCTTCCGCTATCTTCTGTAGCTCCGAATCCAGGGTCGTGTAAACTCTAAGGCCACCATTCTGAACCATATCCTCGCCATACTTGTTCACCAGGTACTCTCTTACCATGATGACGAAATGAGGAGCAGGAAAGCTGATCTCTGGAGTTGTTATTTCCGGAAATTCACTCACGGCCACGTCATGCTCCTCTTGAGTTATCGTGCCTAAGTTAAGCATTCTGCCTAAAATGAGATCTCTTCTATCAATCGCCCGCGAGAGGTTATTATTAGTACCATAAGGGGAGTAATAGCTTGGCGCATTAGGTAAAGCTGCTAAAAGTGTAGCCTCAGCTATATCCAGGTCCTTAGCGGGTTTATTAAAAAATGTTTGTGCAGCAGCTTCAATGCCGTAAGCATTGGAACCATAGGGTATTTGGTTCAAGTACATCCAAAATATTTCATCTTTGCTAAATTTACGTTCGATCTGAACCGAGAGGACAGCTTCCTTAACTTTTCTAGCGATTGTCTTCTCATCTCCAAGCAGAGATTTTTTAATCAGCTGCTGAGTTATCGTAGAGCCGCCCTGAGAGGCATCTAGGTTACGCAAGTCTTTGTATAATGCGCGGAGAATGCCCCTAAAGTCTATGCCGCCATGGTTATAGAAATCGCTGTCTTCAGCAGCGAGAGTAGCATCTTTTACTGTCTGAGGTATCTGCTCCCAAGGGATGATAGTTCTTTTTTCTTCGCCGTGGATGTCATAAAGAAGGGATTCTCTGGTGTTGTCATAAATTTTGGTAGACTCACTGACTCGGCGAGCGGCTATAGCTGAAGGATCAGGAACTTGGCGGGCGTAGTATAGAAAAATGACCACTAAAAAAACCAAGCCGGTTACGGCTAGCAATAATAGGGTAAGGAAGAAATTCTTTAACTGGCTGGGTTTTTTCTTCTTTTTTGATCTTTGCATGTATGCTGATTTTGCCATAAAACGGTCAAATTTACAAGGCGAGGGAGAAGGGTTATAATTCAATAATAACTCAATTTTATGGCCAAGATTATTGTCGATGAGAATCTAATCAACGAGGTACTTAACTCTAGATACATAGAGGCCGCTTTTCCTTCCAAGGATAAAATAAAAGCTCTTTTTCTTGAAGGCAGAAGGCTGTCTTTCTATCTAGGAGTGGACCCTACAGGTCCGGACATACACCTTGGGCACACGACGAACCTATTTCTTTTAAAGAGGATTGCCGAGTTGGGCCACAAGATAATAATTCTGATAGGAGATTTCACGGCTAGGATCGGAGACCCTACAGATAAAGAGAGCTCACGCAAAGCGCTTACCGAGAAAGAGGTAAAAGAGAATATGAAAACTTACCTTGAGCAAGTTCAAAAAGTCTTGCCCAAAAAGATGTTTGAGGTGAAGCATAACAGCGCATGGCTGAAGAAGATGTCTTTTGAAGATGTGATAAGGCTAGCGTCAAAGTTCACTGTGCAACAGATGATTGCCAGGGACATGTTCCAAGAAAGGATTAAAAAAGAGAAGCCGATTTTTATACACGAATTTCTTTACCCGTTAATGCAGGGCTATGATTCGGTAGCCATGGAAGTAGATGGAGAGGTGGGGGGTAACGACCAGACCTTCAACATGCTAGTGGGCAGAGATTTGTCTAAAGAAGTGTTGGGCAAAGACAAGGTGGTCATTGCCACTAAACTTCTAGAAGATCCAAAGACAGGCAAGAAACTTATGAATAAGAGTGAGGGCCAATATATCTCTCTGAACGATGCCCCTAATGATCTTTTCGGAAAGGTAATGGCTATGCCAGATCAAAGCATCATTCCAGTACTTTCCTATGCTACCGAGGTCCCTGATAGTAGGCTGGCGGAGGTAAGGAAAATGTTAGATGGAGGAGAAAACCCCAAGATGGCCAAAGAGGAAACAGCCTACGAGTTAGTCAAGCTATACTATGGAGAAAAAGAAGCCCAGAAAGCTAAAGAAGGTTTTGGAAAGGTATTCTCAGAAGGTAAAACTCCCGATAATATAGAAGAATTTCAGATATCGGAGGAAGTGGCTCCGATTCTGGAAGTCCTAGAAGGGTCGGGCCTAGCCAACTCAAGAAGCGAAGCTAAGCGCCTAGTAGACCAAAAAGCAGTTACGATAAACGGCGAAGCTGTAGAAGATTGGGGTCACGAAATTAAAAAAGGAGACATCCTAAAGGTGGGATCTCATAGATTCCTGAAAATAGTATAGATGTAAAATAAAAGACACCTGGCATTTGCCAGGTGTCTTTTAAAAGTTAACTTTATTCGGAGTCTTCTTCGCCTTCACCTTCATCTTCGCTTTCTGTCTCTTCTACCACGCCTTCTTCATCTAGCTCCTCTTCTTCCACAAAGGAATACTTATAATCATGGTTCAACATGATATCTTTTCAGTCTCGTTACGCTCCCGGATCTCCAAAAGGTTATCTGCGGGTGGCACAAACGAAACCCAGTTAATTTTCATATACTACAGTATTGGCGCAACAGATTGCAAGAGCTAGGGCATCTGCCGTGTCGTCTGGCTTGGGTTCGGTTTCTAGCCCCAGGATCATCTTAACCATTTTCTGAACTTGGTTCTTCTCGGCTCTGCCATAACCCGACACAGCCTGCTTTACCTGTAGGGGAGTGAATTCTGTTATCTCTATACCGTTATTGGCGGCAACTACCATTAGAACACCCCTGACCTCGCTTACTTTAATCACGGTTTTTGCGTTTTTAAAAAAGAAGAGACTCTCCAACGAAACCTTGTCAGGTTTAAATTTTTTTATCAGTTTATCAAAGAAATCATAAACCTCCCTAACTCTGTCCCGATTCATAATATTCACACCTGTTTTTAAAAAACCGAAATCGACGGGCGTGTAGCTCTTTTTATCGGTGTCTATTATTCCATAGCCGATAAGAGAGGTTCCAGGATCTAAGCCTAGTATGCGCATGAGGTTATTGTTTTAAATTAGTATGAACGTTTCCCACATCATCGTGAGAGTTTAACTCTTCAAAAAGCTTATCTATCTTCTGTTTGACGGACTCATCGCTAATTTCTAGAGGACTATGGGGATTCCAATTTGCGTCGAACATCCAATTGAGAGAGTTCTCTGGAACCATTTTGACATCGTTCTTGGAGAATACATTTTTAATCTCGCCTATAGTTCGGTTCGTATTGTCAGTTATGGCTTCAACTATGATAGCTATTGAGAAGGGGCCCATTCCTTGGATTACCATTTCGTTCAAGGCTGCAGAGTCTTTCTCCGATACTCTTTTTATGGCTCGGTCGATATTATCCTTGGGCATATTTGCTGCACGGGCCTCATCGATGGCCGACTGCAGCTTAAAGTTAACTGAAGGGTCAGCGCCATTCTTAGCTGCGACAGTTATCCTCTTCGCAAGTTTGCTAAAAACCTGACCCTTCTTCTGGTCGCTTATTCCCTTCTTATGCTTTATTTGTGACCATTTGCTATGACCTGACATGATTCCTATTCTAGCCCGTGACTGAGACTCAGTAAAGCATCACTAACAGGGTTTGTGGAGCTCACGCTCATAATTCTTGAGCAACTCAGCTTCTGAGCTGAACTCTCTCAAATATTCCCTAGAAAGACTCTTCCACGAGCTGTCGGTGTCACAATAGTAGTACCGGGCTCTACTATTGGAGCTTGTATAGAAAATATGGCTAGATTGCTTGGATGAGGCGGTCGGGACAGATGCGGGAGCTTTAGTAGCGGTTGGGTTGCCGAGAGACTCCCTAGATATAGGAGAGGGGGTTGCCGTTTTTTCTATCGACTCTTTTAGTGTTTGGATTATCTCCGCATGGCCTTCAACTTGGCTTGGAGTATTGGAGTTTTCAGAAATAAATATTGCGCCAAGAGTTACAAGGAAAACGGTGAATAGAACCGGTAGGCGCATGAGTTAGATCAATTTTTCTTGAGGTACGTCTTCTCTGCTGTGGCCGAGATGTTTTAGGGCCAGGTCAGTAAGCATTCTACCGCGAGATGTACGTGCAAGAAAACCTATTTGCATAAGATAGGGCTCATAAACATCCTCGATAGTTTCCTCCTCCTCTGCTATAGAAGCAGCTACCGATTTGAGACCGACAGGACCGCCCTTGAAACTCTCGGCAATTGTCTTGAGTATTTTCCGGTCCGTGGCATCAAGTCCCAGCTCATCTATGCCAAGTAAAGACAGGGCTTCAATGGCAAGGGGCGCCGTTATAAACTCAGAGTTTTTAACTTGAGCATAGTCACGCGCTCTTTTAAGAAGTCGATTGGCAATTCTAGGAGTAAAGCGGGAAGAGCTGGCCAGTTTATCTAAGGCCTCATCATCTATCTTTACCTTAAGGAGCTTAGCAGAACGGCTCAATATTTTCTTTATTTCATCTTGACTGTAGAAGTCTAGTTTATAATGGGCTCCAAAGCGTGAACGGAAGGGATTCGATAGAAGAGATACCCTGGTAGTAGCCGCTATGAGGGTGAAGCGGGGGAGATTGACCTGAAGAGTCTTGGCCGAAGTGCCTTTGCCGATAATAATATCGAGATTATAATTCTCCATTGCTGGATAGAGTGTTTCCTCGACGGTTTTGTTCAGTCTATGGACCTCGTCTATGAACAGGAAGTCACCATCTGAAAGACCGGTTAGAATAGAGCCTATGTCCCCAGCTTTCTCTAATGCTGCTCCTGAGGTAATTCGGATGCCTGCGCCGGACTCTTTGGCTATTAGGTATGCTAGGGTCGTTTTGCCCAGACCAGACGGCCCATGGATCAGAATATGCTCCAGAGTGTCTTCTCTTTTTTTTGAGGCCTCAATCAGTATAGACAGGTTTTTCTTTACATTTTCCTGTCCTACATAGTCGCCGAAAACAGACGGTCTTAAAGCCAGATCCAGTACTTGGTCATCTGGCTCCTGGGCAACTGGGGTCTTTTTTTTTGTTGTATCCGGCATAAGAAGTGCTTTAAAAACTGGCTTGACAGATAGCTATTTTATAGATAGAATATGAGCATAGAGTCCCTGGGTTAGGGGCTTTAGTTTAAACCTTATAGTCTGTAGGCAATTGAGCTATTTGATATAATCATACGGCTCAATCGGAGTATTCTCGCAGACGGGTGTCTTGGTTCCGACTGGGATATACCTCGGTACTACTCTACCCTGGGTTTCCTTAGGTCCGGGTTTTTGCCTACAGGCTATAGGGTTTAATTTTTTTATTCTCCAACTACTCGTAGTACTTCGTCAATGGAAGTTATCCCCGAAATGGCTTTTATCAGGCCGTCTTGCAGCAAAGTTATCATTCCTTTCTCCTTGGCCATATCTTCTACTTCAGATATTGCCGGCGATTTTAATATCAATCTTTCCATATCCGGATCAATCTCAAAAAGTTCGTATACTCCGATGCGTCCCTTGTAGCCGGTCCCATTGCAGTCCTCGCAGCCTTGGGGGTAATGTATCTCCATTGATTCACTCAAGTCAGTAGCCTCAACTTCTTTGGGCAGCTTAGCCAGATATTTTCTTAGCAGCTCGAGATCCGGGGCTGCTATTTTTTGTTTCTTCTTACAGTTTTCGCAAAGACGTCTGACAAGACGCTGAGCCATTGCAGCATTAAGAGCCGGAGCTATAGTCACAGGTTTTACGTTGAAATCAATGAGTCTAGGGATGGTTCCAGCCGCGTTATTAGTGTGCAGAGTCGAGAATACCAAGTGTCCCGTCAAAGACGCCTGCATGGCGATCTCGGCTGTTTCCGCATCACGTATCTCACCGACCAATATTACATCCGGATCCTGTCTGACTATTGAACGTAGCCCATCAGCAAAAGTGTATCCGGCCCGTGCATCAACTTGCGTTTGAGCTACCCCTTCAATGTGGTATTCGATTGGATCTTCGATCGTTATTATCTTCACATCTGGGCTATTAACTTGTCGCAAGAAAGCATATAGGGTGGTTGTCTTACCAGAGCCAGTAGGGCCGGTGGTTAATATTGAGCCCGTAGTTTTTTGTAAAAGCTTTTTGATCTTGGCTAAGGTATCTCCACGCATTCCTAAATCTTCTAGCTTTTGTCGGATAGTCAACGGATCGAGAAGACGCATTACAATGTTCTCGCCATAAGCTCCGGGTAGGACTGACACACGAACTTCAATATCTCTACCTTCTTGTCTGATCGTAAAGCGACCATCTTGGGGAACATTGTGGACGTTTATCTTTAGTCCGGACAGGAGCTTAATGCGGGAAAGAATATTCGGGTAGCCCGTTGTAGAAAAATCGACGATGTCGCTCAGCATCCCATCCAGACGGTAGCGTAGTCTAATAGCGGCCTCTTCTGGTTCAAGGTGAATATCTGATGCTCCTACCTTGAGAGCACCAGCCATGATCATGTTTAGAACCTTGGTGATTGGAAGAGATGTCAGCTGTTCTTTTAAGTCAGCGAGCCCTTCTATCTGGCCCTCGAGGTTGGCTATCTCAGATTCTTTAATGGAGACTACTCCCTCCGTGGTTTGAGAACGCTCCTTCTTGAGCTCATATCTTTGCCAAGCGGAAGCTAGGCTTTCGCCCGAGACTATAACAACGTCAGGGTTGTAGCCGTCTTTCCTTAATTTTTCCAAAGAGGCGGAAGTCGGATGATTGTCAGGGTTTAAAACAGCCACCCGAATATCCTTACCTTTCTTTGATATGACCGCCATTTGACTGGCGCGAGCGTCACTCTCTTGCATAAGCAAGATAGCGTCGTTGTCTATAGGGAAAGATTTGAGGTTAAGGTAGTGAAGGCCGGCCTTTTGCGCCAAGGCCTTAGCATTATCTTCATCCTGCTGTTTTTTGATGGAAGATAGCTTCTCTTCCAGCTCTTTCTCCAGCTCAGGTTTTTTTAGTGATGTTTGAGCCATATTCGGCGTGGATTATTACTAACAATTCTAGCACCTTTTTTGTTTTTTGTTCTCAACACCTGGGCGTTCTGGTCATCTGGGAAATTTTAAGTGTAAGCTTCGGTTTATCAGCAATACGAATCCGGGTCAAATGAAGAAATTGGGGATAAATTGTTGATAAAGGTAGGGCTATTGACCCGCAATAATCTTGGTGATATAATACAATTTAAAGGTTGAATGTTGACGTGATGTCCGCCAGAAAGCGGGCATTTTCATTAATATCAACCATTCAAAGACATGCTAGACACAAAACAATTCGTTTCGGCGATCAAACAGATCACTGAAGAAAAGGGCATTCCCGAAGAGAAGGTCGTAGAGACAATAGAGGCTGCTATCGCTGCGGCATACAAGAAGGACTATGGAGAGAAGGGCCAGATCGTTCGGGCAAAGTTAGACCAGGAAACCGGGGATATTTCTATTACCCAGGTTAAGTTTGTAGTGGAAGGAGTAGACGAAGAAGGCAATATTATCGGAGAGCTGCCCGAAAGACATGTCGCCGAAGCTGCAGCTCATGAGAAGCCACAGGAAACAGAAGAAGAGGGTGGTGATGATCTTAAGGTTAAATTTAACCCTGAAAAATACATAACCCTGGAGGAGGTTAAGAAGATAAACAAGAAACTGAAGATTGGCGACGAGCTAATTATTAAGCTTGAGCCAAAGACAGAGTTTGGCCGCATTGCTGCCCAAACTGCCAAGCAGGTTATTATTCAGAGATTGAGAGAAGTTGAGAGGGAGGCGGTATTCAGTGAATTTAAGGAAAAAGAGGGCGAAGTTGCTTCTGGTGTTGTCCAAAGGATCGAAGGCCGTTTGGTATATATCGATCTTGGCCGGACTAATGGATTGCTCATTCCAGCTGAGCAGCTCTACTTCGACAACTACAGGATTGGGCAGAGATTAAGGTTCTTAATTCTTAGAGTGGAAGAAACAAATCGTGGACCCGCAGTATTGCTTTCCCGATCCCACCCAAGATTAGTTCTTAAACTTTTTGAATTTGAAGTTCCGGAAATTGAGGCTGGCAGCGTTGAGATCAAAGCTATTGCTAGAGAGGCTGGATCAAGATCTAAGGTCGCTGTCGTATCGAATGAAGAGGGGGTAGACCCTATCGGATCGCTCGTTGGACAAAAAGGAGTCAGAGTTCAGACAGTAATTAATGAATTGGGTAACGAGAAGATTGATATCATAGAGTGGAGCGAAGACCCGGAAAAATTCATTACCAACGCCTTGTCTCCAGCGAAGATCGTTGATGTTAAGGTTGTTAGCCAAGAGAAAAGACATGCCCTAGTTGAAGTTGCTGACGACCAGTTCTCTCTTGCCATAGGCAAAAAGGGACAAAATGTCAGACTCGCTGCAAAACTTACCGGCTGGAAGATCGATGTCAGGGCCCCGCAGGCCCAGATGTCAGCCGAAGAGGCTTTGACGGAATCAGAGGAGAGCGAGGAGTCTAATAAAGTAGAAGCTCTTAACGTGGAGGAGCAAGACAACAGGGAAGAGCCGAAAGCAGAAGAGGTAAAGCCTGAAGGAAAAGAAGAAGACAAAAAAGAATAATGAACATTACATCTAAAAAACTAGCAGACTCAAAAGTGGAGCTGACTGTCGATCTTGATAAGAACGACCTAGCTTCATATGTCCGAGAGACAGAAGAGCAACTGGCTAAGGAAATAAAGATGGAGGGTTTTCGACAAGGAAAAGCTCCAAAAGAGATTATTCGCAAGAAGATAGGCGAAGATAAGATAAAAGAAGAGGCTCTGCAAACTGCAGTTCAGTCCAGTTTGCGAGAAGCATTGGCCCAAGAGAAGCTGGACGTAATAGACCAGGCAGATTTTAAGATTAAAGAGAATTCTGCAGACAAGTTGGTATACAACGTGACCTTCGTAGTCTTTCCTGAAGTAAATCTGAGCGAGTACAAGAATCTTGGCGTAAAAAAGAACGAGGTTTCCGTAGAAGACTCCGAAATTGATAAAGTACTCAATGATGTCCAGAAGTCCAGGACAACCTTTAACGAGGTTAAAAGGCCGGCAGAAAAAGGAGACAGAGCGGAGGTTGATTTTACAATAAAAGACAAGGGAACGGTAATTGATGGTGGCAAGAGCCAGAACCACCCTGTTGTTTTGGGGGACGGCCTTTTCGTTCCAGGATTTGAGGAACAGATTATTGGTATGACCACGGGAGAAACTAAGAATTTTTCTTTAAAGATCCCACTGGACTATTACCAGAAAGCAATAGCCGGCAAAGATCTTGATTTTGAAGTAACGGTCAATAAGGTAGAGGACCGATCTCTGCCAGAGTTGAACGACGAGTTTGCCAAGACTTTGGGCAAATTCAGTTCTATGGATGAGGTCAAGGATAATATAAGGAAAGGCCTTACCATAGAAAAAGAAGGTAAGGAGAAGGACAGAATAAGGCTGGCTATACTTGATAAGATTGGTGAGAAAACCAAGATTGAGGCACCAGATGTTTTAATAGAAAAAAGAATCGATGACATGATCTCAGGCTTGGATAACGAACTTCATCAAAAAGGAATGGAGCTAGGTCCGTATCTTGCGCATATTAAAAAGACTCAGGATGATCTGAGGAAAGAGTGGCGACCTCAGGCAGAAGCCCAGGTTAAAATGAGCCTAATCGCAAGAGCCGTTGCTAAAGAAGAAAAGCTGGTTGTGAGTGATGAAGATGTTAACAATGAGTTGCAAGCTGTTTTACAGCAGCATGTTCTGAAAAATCAAGGAGATAGCGCAGAGATACTTAAAGACATCAATCCCGATGAGCTCAAGAGGAGGATAAAAGATATGTTGACCAATGAAAAAGTATTCGACTTTCTAGAAAAGAATAACGTTATATAAAAAAACCAACCCTCGAAAAACGGGGGTTGGTTTTTTTATTTCAATTTTATGGTTACCGAATCGACGGTTAGCTGCAGACGACAAGTGAATCACCTGGTATCAACAGTTTCTCCCTTGTAGCAATAATGAGACCGTTTTATTATAAAATAGGTCTATTAAGCGTCCTGCTAAAAGCGGGACGCAGTGCTGCTATAAGGCCACATTCGCTCCAGTAGCCTGTAACATAATTATAAACTAAATATTGACATCTGTCAAGGATAGGTTTTTTGACTCAATCTGCATGTTTACTTCAGCTAAATACTCTTATCTTGCTTTAAGACTAGGCCTGGCGGCCGTCTTTTTGTGGTTCGGTATCGACAAATTTTTTCACCCAGATTATTGGATTAATGCTTGGGTTACTCCCAGCGCAACTAGCTTGATTGAGCTGGCAGGTTTCTCGACCCAGCAGTTTATGTACCTTAACGGTATATTCGAGATACTAGTTGGAGTCAGTTTAATAACTTCCATTTTCCCTAAATTCTTTTCACTGCTTGCCATTATATTCTTGGTAAGCGTCATCTTCTTCGTTGGCCTAAATGAGGTAGTAATAAGAGACATCGGCCTTATCGGTGGGTTTGTTGCGATCCTTCTTTGGCCAAACGAAAGGAGCAGGTTCTTCTAACGCGATGCCCCTTTTAGGCAGAGACAATCTGGTAGGAGTAAGAGCGCCAGAGTTTAAGGATGGCATGGTTTGGCTCAACTCAAAGCCTTTGAAACTGGAAGAGCTTCTCAAGGAAGGCAAGGTCGTTATGATTGATTTCTGGACCTACTCCTGCATTAATTGCATACGCACTCTCCCGCATGTGGTAGGTTGGGCTAAAAAGTACAGGGATAAAGGATTGGTGATAGTCGGAGTACACACGCCTGAATTTGATTTTGAGAAAGAGAAATCAAATGTCGAGAAGGCAATAGCAGATTTTAGTATAGAATACCCTGTTGTATTGGATAACGACTATGTCGTATGGAACTCGTATGCTAACCGCTATTGGCCCAGGAAATTAATAATTGGTAAAGACGGATCAATAGTTTATGATCACGCTGGCGAAGGTAACTATGGAGAGACAGAGAAAAAAATACGTGAGCTGCTTAGTCTGGCAGACGATAACTCCATAGCTTCAGAAGAAGGAACAGGGGGAATATGTTACCCCACAACCCCAGAGATATATTTGGGTCACGAGAGAGGAACCTTGGGTAACGAAGAGGGTTTTAAGAAAGACCAGGCGTTTAAATATGAGATAAGCGACGACAACGACCGGGATAAATTCTACTTAAGAGGTGATTGGATTGCGGGCAGTCAATTTATAGAACACGCTGGGAAAGAAGGTAATCTTGATGATTTTGTCCAGTTGAACTTCTCAGCCCTCTCTGTTAATGTTGTCCTAGGTTCCAAAGATGGAGAGGTATATGAAGTGTTAGTCTCTCTCGACGGACAACCGCTGAGTAAAGAAATCGCTGGCGAGGATGTTAAGATAAAAGATGGAAAGAGCATACTAGAATTTAAGGCTGATAGGATGTATAACCTGATAGATTCAAAAGAGTATTTAGATAATAGAAAATTAAAGTTATCAGTTAAATCAGATCAATTCCGCGCCTTTGCCTTTACCTTCGGTGCTTGTGCGCATTGATCTAAATCTAATGGAGGAAGAAAAAGAAGTAGTAGAAACTCACGAGGAAGCAGAAAATAAACCGGCCTATTTGCAGTTTGTTTTGCCGGGATCTATTCTGATTGCTGCGTTGTTAATATCAGGCACTTTAATCTTTACTCGCAACCAAGGAGGCGAACTGGCCCAGATAGGTAGCGGCGGTAATGGACAGATAGGCGGGCCTGTCGAGATAAATGTAAATTCTGACGACCACGTATTGGGAGATAAGGATGCCGAGGTGACAATAGTTGAATTCAGTGATTTCCAGTGTCCATTCTGCAGGGCTCTATGGAGCGGTGCGATAGAAGACATTAAGAGGGATTACATAGCCACAGGAAAGGCCAGGCTAGTGTATAAACACTATCCATTGGAAGATATTCACCCTGGAGCTAGGCCGGCAGCTGAAGCTTCAGAATGTGCTGCTGAGCAAGGTAAGTTTTGGGAATACCATGACAAGATATTTGAGGAGCAGGAAAAGCTTGGACAGGGAACAGTTCCTTTTACTAGCCCAGATCTAAAGAAGTGGGCAGCCCAGATTGGTCTTGATTCGGGAGCATTTAATGGTTGTCTAGATTCAGCCAAATATGCAGACAAAGTAACGGATCATTTGAACCAGGGCATCTCCGCCGGAGTAAGCGGCACACCAGCAACCTATATTAACGGCAGACTAGTTCCCGGAGCTCAGTCCTATCAAACATTCAAAGCCGTGATCGACAGTTTCCTATAGCTTTGACAAATAGCACTATTATTTTATAATTAAAAACGGCCACAAGCCGTTTTTAATTTATGAGGAAAATATACCTAGATCATGCCGGAGCGACTTATCTAGACCTGCAAGTTAAGCGGGTAATTTTGTCGCAGCTTGGTAACTTTGGCAATGCCTCATCGGTTCATGGTGCTGGCCGTTTAGCAAAGAAAAGCATAGACGCCTCACGAAAAGAAATAGCCTCGATATTAAACTCAAAACCTGAGGAGATAGTTTTCACAGGTTCAGGAACAGAGTCAGATAATTTGGCCATCTTTGGTGTGGCTAGGGCTAATAAGAAGCTAGGCAAACATATAATAGCTACAAAGATTGAGCACCATGCTGTGCTTAGGGCTTGTCAGTATCTAGAGAAGAACGAGGGGTTTAAGGTCTCCTATTTAGATGTTGGTGACAATGGCATCGTTGATCCGGTGGCTGTTGCCAAAGCGTTAAGACCGGATACGACCCTCGTATCAATAATGTATGCTAATAATGAGATTGGGACCATACAGCCGATTAGCAGAATCTCTAAGACAATCCGTGAATTTAGACGCGGGCGTCTAAATCAAAACTTCCCATTCTTACATACAGATGCCTGCCAAGCAGCCGGAGCTTTAAATCTAAATGTCCAAGAGTTAGGCGTCGACCTATTGACCTTGAACGGTTCGAAGATATACGGACCAAAAGGGGCCGGGCTTCTATATGCCAGAAAAGGGGTGGCCATCAGTCCTGTTATAGTCGGCGGCAGCCAAGAGGGTGGATTGCGAGCAGGAACTGAGAACCCGGCCTTGATTGCTGGACTAGCTAAGGCATTGGAGGTGGCTGACCGTATAAAGGGTAAAGAGGGCAAGAGATTGGCAAAACTGCGTGATTATACTATTGAATCTATTTTGAGCCACATCCCGGGCACACACCTAAATGGTGACTCAAACTTCCGCTTACCTAATAATGTTAATATTTCTTTTGCCAGTATTGATGGCGAAATGCTGATGCTAGCTTTGGACCAGGAAGGCATTCAGGTATCAACTGGATCAGCATGCACCACTGGAACTACAGAAGCCTCGCACGTCATTAAGGCATTGGGCCTTGGAGAAGATATGGATAAGGGCAATCTCCGTATCACTCTTGGCCGCAAGACAACAAAAAAAGACATAGAAGATATCTTAAAGACCCTTCCCAAAATTATAGGTAGGTTACGAAGATAAAGCTGGCCACGTATATTCACAGCTTTGGCAGCTAAGTTTTACTAAGTCGCTATCTGCTAGGCTAGTCTCTTGTTTCTTGACGGCTAGTTCTATAGGATTTTCTATTTCTAAAATATTGCCCGATCGGCATCTCGGACATCTGTAGCGTCTCGGATATTGTATACCGAGTCTCATCTTTTATTCTAGCAGCTAAGAGGCTATCCTGCCTGTGGAAAATTAAAGACCTGTTGTATTAGCAGTTGAAATAACGTCCATATTTTGCTAAATTTTAAACAACAATTAGCCCACCCATAGCTCAATTGGCAGAGCAGCTCCCTCTTAAGGAGAAGGTTCTAGGTTCAACTCCTAGTGGGTGGACAAGTATTTGCAGAAAAGCATCGGAATAGTACGCTGATCTTAGCTCTTCACACAATGAGGTGACACGATGAAAGGCGACCATAAAGTTTGGAAAGATATAGGCAAACTTCCAGGCGGCGATCGAGATCCTTTTACGACGGCACCCGGTCCTACGAAAAATTGTTTGTCTTCCGATCAAGTAGTTCCATTTGTTGGTAATAACGAAACCGACCAAAGTGTTGCTGTCCCATCTTAACCAATGCAGGTCCTGCCGTGAAAGAGGCAGGAACTTTAAAGCAGTGCGACGATCTCGCCTGTTTTTTAATCTGATAAGTTGACAGCAAGACTGCTATAAACCGGTGTGTAGATATGAATAGTAAAAGACCCGCAGTTTGCGGGTCTTTTACTATTCTACGAGTTCTGCTTGAACTGCAATCCTTTTGTAGTTTGTACCAACTGGCCAGCAACTAAGCAAGACGACAGTATCTTTATCACTCTTTTCTATCTCCTGTAGTCTCTCGTCGTTGGCGAAGGGGGAGAAGACAATAGCTTGCTTCATTGAATATACGAACCTACTGCCATCCGCGTATTCTACGTAGAAGATATCTCCCGGTTGTAGTTTGCCCAGAAGGGCGAATACAGAACCGTAAGCTCCTTTATACCACGGATAAGCGGAGCTATGACCAAGAACTACAGATACACCGCCCTCTCCTGGTTTTGATGTATTAGAATAATGAACGGCGCCGTTCTCCAGGTTGTCGTATATTGCCTTTGTGTCGTCACCGACATTAAAAACAATAGGAGCCCTAACGCCTAGGCTCTCTATTACGATGACAGCGTCATCCGGTAGATCTTTTTTCTCCGATTTAACCTCAGTTGTTATAAACCTGTTAAGAGAATACTGGTCCGTGCCAGTTAGTAGCCAGAACTTAACATTTGCCTCCACAAAACGGCTGTTCAAAACAGTAAATATCAAAGCAAAAGCTCCTAAAAAAATTATTAGAAAACGGAATTTTAAATTCATACGCTAGATAATTAATGCGGTTCTAGAGGCCTGAATCACAGGTATTAATACGGCCAGTAACAATATGGCGAAACTACCAGCGGTCCTAATGACCAACTCTTTTCTGGCACCTGCAAAGAGCATGTATGCCAAGGAGGCTAGGAAGATCGCCAGGGCATAGAATATGAGGGTCTTATTAAGAATCCCTGATACTCTTTGGACCTGAGGCGTTGAGCCGCTGACATCGACAGCGATGGGCGACTCTAAGGCTGGCGGCTGGTTTTCTGTGCTTGAGCCAACTACGGCGGCAGGACCTGTCATTTGCTGTGGTGTCGGAGAAGTTTGAGGCGTCTGTTGTATCGGTGTCGGAGTTGGTTCTCTTGGAGGCTGTGCTACAGCAACAACGTTAGGTCTTGGGGTGCCGAATAACTGCACTACGAGGAAGCCGTTGCTATTATCTATCTTTGCCGGAGCCACAGCTATGCCTACCTCCGTATATTTAGAGTTTAGTAGGTTCTCTCTATGAGATGGTGAATTTGCCCAAGCATCTACGGTTGATTCGGCACTTACGAATCCTATGGCCAAATTCTCACCGGCATAGGTGTACTCATATTGGCTCTCATCAAACCAGTACCATGGAGAAACTCCCGAGGGGCTAGTATGGGCAAAGTACTGACCATTAACCATATCCTGCAGTTTCTTACTTGCGGCCTGATCCAGTACAGGATTTGCCCTTAATTCCTTAAGACCGAAAGATGAGCGAAAGATATTAGTTTGTGATACAACCTGGTCTTTAGTAAAACCAGCTACCCCGTCTATTATGTTTGCGAGTTGAAGGCCAGAGTATGAGAATACGGCCTTTACGAATACAAGAGCGATTAAGTTCCAGAATATGAACTTGTTAGTGTAGAGAAGCTTCATTTTAAGGACAGCGTTTTAGCGCTGGGCAAAGTTGAATTTATCTTTATTTGAACGAAACTTTTTAACTACTGCCCATGCCTCACGTTGTCTGAATATTCCAGTTTTAGTATACCCCATATATACGAAGGTAACTAACGCACTAAGGAACAGTGAGAGCATTAAGCTGCCAGTTGTACCCGTAGATACACCAGCCACTCTGGCTATAGATGCGCCGGCTACTTGCGGGTTATTTGTCGTGGTAGATGTGCCAACATTGTTGGACACCGTTATGGGCATACTGGAGGTCGTCAGGGAGGAGTTGCTGGATCTTGCCTGAGCCACATTGGTAAATGTGGTCGTTCCAACAGGAAGCGCCGAGGATTGATTAACGGTTGCGTTAAGTTTTATGACAACCTCTTGGAATTGGAACAGGGAGCCTACGTTAAGACCGCCGCTATTAGTTATTCCGTCGGACCTTATGCTGCCGTTAACACTAGTTGTTCTGCTTATGTAGCTGAAACCTCCGGGCAAAAAGTCGTTAACTATTACATTATCAGCCCTTGTCGAGGAATTTGATCTAACCCTGATTACAAATTCAAGGGTGTCTCCGGGAGAGGCGGTTAAACTTGACTGCTCAACGTTGTCGCCTCGAGTAATATTTTTACCAAGTTTTTGAATAGATATCTGCGACAAAGGGTCATTGTTTGTGATTACGGTTGTTATGCTGTCTCGGGGTACATATACTATGGCCTGATCGGATACACTGGAGGTGTTAGATGAAGTGGCTCTAAAATCTACGAAAGAGTTTGATCCGATAAAGTTTAAGAATAGCTGGTTGGGTACGGTAATTCTATACTTGATAGTCACGGAATTGCCAGGATTAATATTGCCCAAGTATATTCCTCCAGAAGATAAGATACTTCCAGAGTAAGACGATCCGTTTACAGTGGTGGAGTCATTAAAGTTTAGTCCGCTAGGCAAGAAGCTGGAAACTCGTACGTCGGTCAAAGTAGAGTTGCCGCTTGTACCTAAGTAAGCAACCAGCTCCACGGTATCCCCAGGGAAAGCCTGTACTGTCTTGCTCTCGGAACCGCCACGACTCAAATTTCTGCCGTAGGCGTTTATATTCATAGACCTGAAGTCTCCAGTTGGAGTGGGTGTGGGATTTGGTGTCGGATTTGGTGTTGGATTCGGGGTAGGATTTGGAGTAGGTGTTGGTGACGGGTATATGCCAACTACAGTTGTATATGCTGAGACAACAAAGTTAACACAATTTCCATTGATGCACTTCGTGCCGGTCGCATTATTGGCCAGTATGGCTATTGGGGAAACGTCGTTGTTTATCCTGACCACGTATCTAAAGGTTTGAGGAGAGTTGGAATTTACAAATCTATTTGACCAGGTGATTGTGTTTCCATTCACACTCCCGGAATTATTAAGGAAGTGGCTAAATGTCACGCCGTTCGGCAGTTGGTCTATGAGGTGGTTCAACTCGAATGCATCCTGGTATCCTGGGACGGCAATCGTGTAGGTTATCTGATCTCCAACCAAAGCGACTGCTTTGTCGGCAGTTTTTGAGATACCACTAACACTTACAACTGGTGTTGAGGTAGGGTTTGGAGTAGGGAATGGGGTCGGATTCGGTGTAGGGTAGGGTGTTGGGTTCGGGGTGGGTGATGAGCAATTTACGACATTGAAGTTTACCGTCTTGCTTATGTGGCCTATAGTAGCTGTTTTGGTCCAAGCACCAACGTCCGCTGATTTCCAAATGTATCCTTTGTCGCTCCAATATCCGTTATTTACGAATTGGTTATAGCCAGACAACTTTTCTCCGGTAGAGCTTCCATTCCTAGTAGAAGACCAGAAGATCATCTTGCCGTTCAAGTCTGAGGATGCATTGGAAACTGTATATGTAGATTGCGAACCAACGCAGACCGTCTGCGGATTAATCGAGAGATTAAATGAAGAGACCGTTGGTGTTGGTGTAGGAGTCGGGGTTGCTGCCGGCGGGCAGTATAGGTTAGAAGGCACGACTACCCAGACGTCATAGAGGTTTTTACTACCTCCATTTGAAATATCCCAAAGAGTAAATCTGTAGTTCTTGCCACGATGCAACCAGGGCGTTTCGCCATCGCCGTTATTATGCAAAGCAAAAGTTTTTTCTATAAAAGTATCGGGGTCTCTGACAGTTACCTTCGTCTTGTCTACATTTTGGGTGGTCCACTTGATAGTGGTATTGAACAAACATTGGCCAGGCAAGCGAGAGATGGAGCCGTCTTGCCAAATTTTACCGCTGGCGGAGGGAGAGGGGCAGACAATACTTTCAAGCTCAATCCAGGTATCGGAGAGCTTATCTTGCTTCCCATTCGAAACATCCCAGAGAGTAAAACGGTAGTTCTTACCAGGATGCAGCCATGGTGTTTCGCCTGTGCCATTGTTGTGCATGGCAAAAACCTTTTCTTGATTAGTGTCTGGATCTCTGACTGTGACCTTGGCTTGGTCTACATTCTGTGTGGACCAGCCTACTCTGCTGGTGTACAGACATTGATTCCCGATCTTCTCTACCAAGCTATCTTTCCATATTTGACCTGAGGGGGGTTGCGAGTTAGCAAAAACTGAACCGCCGAAAATGATTCCGGTGGTTATGACCGAGGTTACTAAGAATACTGCCAAAAAGATTCTTTTGTTCTTATTCATAAGTGTTTATTGGTGAAAATAAAATAGCTTTATAAGCCATTTCGGATGGTATTATAATACCAGCATTTCTATATAAAGTCAAGAATTACGCAATTTTACCTAGTACCCCTGGAGGGAATCGAACCCCCATTCCTGGTTCCGAAGACCAGTGCTTTATCCTTTAAGCTACAGGGGCGCTCAAAGACTGAACAAAAATTAACAAAAATCCTGCCTTTAGGCAAGATTTTTGTCTGTCTTTAAGACTCCAGAATCTGTATTTTTACAGTTCTAATACCGAATTCAAGAGCACTTTCACGATCTGGGAACCAGATATCTATCTTGTGCCAGTATCTGCGGTTCATACGGTCTTCAACAACGAAGATCTTATCACCGTAAATATCAGGAATTTTGATCTTAGTTCCGAAAGGCAAGAAGTTGGCAGCAATGATACCATCACGTACATATGTACCGCGAGCGGTAATAAACGGGGTATCGTCAGTCTGATCCGGAGTTGAGGAATAAGCGGTAGCAGGAATAGTCATCTCCCTAATGGTTATAACCTCTTTCTCCGTAGCAACCGGGGCAGTATATGGCAATATGAAGCCCTTGGCAGCTACTATAGGGTTCAGGGTATTACCAGAAGTGCTTATCTCCGGCAAACGTAGGTCTGGGCCGACATAGCTAGCGTTGGAATCTGCCGTTTCAGAAGCATCCTTATTAGACCCCCTAAACCAGTCAAAAAATCCGGCATTTGCATTCGATGTTGGAGCAATTTGGGCTATAATTACAAGCAGTAAAATGGCCGTAATTTGCTTAATTTTCATAGTGTTTTTGTTCATATTTACAATAAAAAACAGCCTATTTGGCTATTTCTAATAAAAAAGCCCGCCATAGCGGACCCATACCTTATTAACCTTATTGTGCTTCAATCATATCAGATTGAGGTTCAAAAGTCAACCCCCATTGGGAAGGGTCAAATCTGACTTTTTTCTGAATGGCCAGAACTTTTTTAGCATTCTAATGCCCGGCTTAAGGGTAATAATTAAGAGAAACAGGCCTATGCTGATGTTCAGTCCGTCATAACTCCACCTTACTGGTTCATCGTCGCTTAATTTGAGCCACATTCCAAATTCGTCCATCGCTAGTCCGAAGCCGAAACCTAGTAGCATAGCTATCCAGAATTTTGCACGGGCCTGTTTAACGGCTAGGCCAAGAAAGCCAGCGATGAACAAGATAAAGAAACCATAGGTGAAGTGATGGACATGAAGGCCGGGAGACGGTTCAAGATAAATCGGTGGTATATGTCCGTAGGTGATTAGGTAGCCTATTAGCCTGGAGCCTATAAAGGTCAGGATGAAAGAAAAGACGATAGGGAAAAGCAGAGATATGTACAAGCCAGGATCTCCGGTTTCAACCTTGCGGTGGATGCTTGATTTCATCCTGTTAACTATTGCTATAAACATTTGTGCGAAAGAGAGCTAGACGTCCTTCCTCCTGACTTCACGCCAGTGGTAGAGGTAGACGGGAATGCCGATTATTAAGAAAGCAACTGCCTGAGCGGCATCTCTTTGTCTTTGTGAGGAGCGATATTCTTTATCTTGTTCTTCCTGATTTTTTATCTCTTCTTCTGTCTGCTCAACTACCTCGCCATCCTTATCAATCGAGGGCACGGGGCCTCGGTAGAAAACAGGAGCATCGGCCTTAGTGAAAACATAGGTCTTTAAACCCAAGTTAACTAGACTTACACCACCGATAATGACCAGTACTAATCCGACCGTGGAGAAAATATACAGATATATCATTCGTAATTTTGACATAGTGTTTTTTTACCGAAAATTAAATAATAAAAATTACTGAAATCTTGGAGCGGGTAACGGGATTCGAACCCGTGTTAGCTGATTGGCAACCAGCTGTAATAGCCATTATACGATACCCGCAGTTTGGTCATTATCACATTTTTAGACCTTTTTTTCAAGACTAAAGGCGTGAGATCGGAGATGGTCCTGGTATAGTTCAATCCACTTTAGCACACGTTCTTTTAAGGCGCGGCTGCTTACTACGACAGTACAAACTCCATAAGAAAGTCTCTTTGTAGGATGGCGACCTTTTATGTAAATTGACTTTTTAAATCTTTCCTGTGGGATTCCGGTAGTCTTGCTCCAAAAGTTTTTTTGAACGGAGTCGACTAAGTCCGGATAAAGTAAAAGCCAGGCGAATATTTTGTCAGACTCTATGTTTAGTACATTTTTTAAAAAGAGATAGAAGATTTTTATCATCTCCGGTTCACTATTCCCGAGTCTTACCTGACTTGATTTTTTTTGTTTCTCGCCCTCTCCCCAGTAGAGCATTAACCCGGCCAGGAATAGGGGATCGTTTTTTAGTTCTGCAAACTCTTTTATAGCAGCTTCTCGATATTCTTCGTGCTTAATTCTCCAGCGTTCTCTGTTTGCTCGGGACATTAACTCTAACTGTTTGGGGTTAGACAAAGACACCTCTTTGGACAACCGGTTTTTAATCTCTTGAGACCAGGGTTCGTTCTTAAACCA
Organism: Minisyncoccota bacterium; assembly: GCA_040881175.1. Classification (GTDB taxonomy): domain Bacteria; phylum Patescibacteriota; class Minisyncoccia; order 2-02-FULL-40-12; family IGHO2-01-FULL-4-A; genus JBBEDS01. The sequence continues at coordinate 75,204 of JBBEDS010000014.1, forward strand.
GCCAGCAAGTGTGCTGGTAGGAATTCCCAACTCTTTGTAGATTTTTTTATAACTTGTGCCTGCTCGGCGTAATTCTGTGGCTTTTTGCCTATCTTTTCTCATAAAGTGGATATTTCCGCAAACTCTTGTATCAATATATAGCTTTATCATAACACGGGGTTCGGTTTTTGTGGTTAAAGCTGTGGATAATACAAAACGGCCTTTAGGCCGTTTTGTATTATAACGTGTGCCGCGGGGGTGAATCGAACACCCGACGCCATCCTCTTCAGGGATGCGCTCTACCACTGAGCTACCGCGGCTTAATTGTTAATCTAAAAATTATATCAGAATTGATTGACTTTTCAATGGACAGGGGCATATAATGCGGGCAAATAAGATGCTTAAAATATTCAGCTAAAGCGAGGTGGCAAATGGGTAGACGGAGAAAAAATAACCCTGAACGTATCGCTGAGGAAGGGCTAATCCTACGTTGCCAGAGGGGTGACGAAGACGCCTTTGCTGAGCTTGTTGAGCGATACAGCTCTAAAGTAACCGCAACCGTGCGAGGTATTATCAGGAGATCTAATGACGTAGAAGACCTTGTGCAGCAGGTATTTACTAAAGCGTGTCTCTCTATTAAGCGTTTCAGGCTCGACTCCTCGTTTGCTACTTGGATACACAGGATAACGGTCAACGAGTGTTACGACCATCTGCGAAAAAAGAAAGTTCGTAAGCTAACTTATGAGTGTGATCTCGCCGAAGATGATGCGAGAACAGTTGATTGCTTTCCTGATAGTAGTCCATCAGTTGATGCCCGTATGAGAAACCACAGGTACGTAGCTAGATTGTTATCAAGGGTATCTGCAGAAGACCGCGGCCTCCTAATTCAAAAAGAAGTCGAGGGCTTCTCAATAGAGGAGCTGTCCGGCATGACCGGCCTAAAAGAGAATACTATCAAGGTCAGATTATTCCGTGCCCGCCAGAAGATGATAAAAGCGGCCGCCGGAAGAAATGTATACACGGGCTGTCTTGCAGCCTGCGCCTAAGATTCGCCAGCCAAAAGGCTGGTTTTTTGTGGGCGGTATAGGATTCGAACCTATGGCCCTCTCAACGTCAATGAGATGCTCTACCACTGAGCTAACCGCCCGGGCACTACCTAGTAAATGTGCGGACGAGAGGATTCGAACCTCCAAGCCCTTGCGAGCACTACCACCTCAAGGTAGCGTGTCTGCCAGTTCCACCACGTCCGCCCATGCCGAATTTATTTTTCAGGTTCTTGAGTCGGAGTTTCTTCCACGGAATTATTTACAGTTTCTTCGGCTGATTTTTCTGCATTCTCCATCTTCGATTCCTCAGAAGCCATTGCGGCCAGGGTGCTGTTCTCAACAATTTTTGTCTTCTTGCGAGTTTCACGAGTGGTTTTGCCGCGGAGGTAGTAGAGCTTTGCTCGGCGTACTTTAGATTCCCTGACTATTTCAAATTTCTCAATTGTTGGCATGTGTAGGGGGAATACTCTTTCTACGCCGATACCATTAGATATCTTGCGGACTGTGATAGTTCCATTTGGTCCGGTACCGTGCTTTCTAGCTATAACCAAACCTTCAAAAATCTGAGTCCTTGTTTTGGTTCCATCTTTGATTTTCTGGTGCACCCTTAAAGTCAAACCCGGCTTGATTTCGGGCAAGTTCTTAAGGTTTTGTCTTGAGTTGAAGTGTGTGATCGTATCCATAATTGTTTGGTTATTCTAATACAAGATTAGCTTTTAGGCAAGGTTTTAAGGAATTCGCTTAACTCAGGCGAAAGATCAGTCTCTATGGTTAGAGATTCTCCAGAGGGGGAGGTGAATGACAGTTTTTTGGCATGAAGAAAAAGCCGGCCAAGCTCAGGAGGACATGTCATACTTTTTGAACGGTAAAGACGGTCGCAAACCACGGTATGCCCTATATACTTCATATGCAATCTTATCTGATGAGTCCTGCCGGTTATTGGCGTAGCCTCAACGAGGGTATAGTCTTCATATCTCTCTAGAACCTTATAGTCGGTAACTGCCTCTTGTCCCTTGAGTATCCGCTTCCCCAACATACGAGTGGTTCGGAGTACTCCTAAACGTGCGACTGGGGTATCTACCGTGCCCTCGTTATTCTTTACCTTTCCATAGACCAGAGCGACGTATGTTTTTTTGATATCCCTGCTCTTGAACAGGTTCTTAAAATATTCAAAACTTTCTGGAGTTTTAGCCAAAATTAAAAGACCAGAGGTTTCTCTATCTAAACGATGAACCACTCCTGGCCTAAGAGGATCAGTGCCCACACTTTTCGCTGACGGGTATTTTTTGACCAACCATTCGGTTACACTCTCTTGGTGATCAAACTCATTTTTTGGATGAGTGATCAGGCCTGATGGCTTGTTGATTATGACGAAGTCATTGTCCTCATAGACGACGGACACCTCATTGATTTTAGACATTATGTTTGGTGGGCGATGCAGGACTCGAACCTGCGGCCTTCTCGGTGTAAACGAGACGCTCTAGCCAACTGAGCTAATCGCCCTATTAAGTTTCCTGGTGGGCGTGCCTGGACTCGAACCAGGGACCCCGGACTTATAAGATCCGTGCTCTAACCAACTGAGCTACACGCCCTATTTCTGGCATTATTTTATTGTTTTTTCACGTTTTCGTCAATCGGAATGAAAAAGTCGGCGCTTCAGCCGACTTAGAATCCGAGATGTTTTTCAAGAGTTTTTACGGTCTCATTACCGGTCAGGCAAGAATCGCAGATTCCGCCCACGGGGGTTGATTCGCTGAGAGAAGATAAAGCTTCAGAGATCCACCCGAGTGTAGGCCTTATCCTGAATAGCTTGCCCCCAACCGTGCGGTGCTCGGAATAGGTGCTTAAGTCGCAGTTGTTGACATCTGGGACGTCGCCTTCAAACATTTTCTGAGTTCTCTCTTCGTTGATGAGGTTTTCACACAGGGCGCATTTATAGACTTTTCGTTGGAGATTCTCCATCTCTTGCCTCCTGAATTTGTTCGGGTGCTCACTTCAGTATATTTAATATTGGCTTGGCGTCAATTATTGAGGAAGCTATGTTATTAAAGCGTAGAACTCTTTTTGCTCCAGAGTTTCCTTGGAGATAAGCTCTTTGGCAATTTTGTCCAGAGTTTTTACTTTTTTGCCCAGAATCTCTTTGGCTTTTTTCATTGCTCTTGAAAGCAAGCCATGAATCTCGCTGTCTATCTTAAATGCGATCTCGTTGGAATAATTTTTATCTGAGCCTATCTCTTTGCCCAAGAAAACCAGTTCTTCTTTTTCACCAAATACAACTGGGCCGAGTTTGTCGGACATTCCATATTGAGTGACCATCTTGCGAGCCAGGTCCGAGGCAACCTTCAGGTCGTTGGATGCTCCGGTAGTCAGTTCTTTGAATACCAGACGTTCAGCTGTATAACCGCCGAGAAGTACGGCCAGCTCAGCTTCGAACTCTGACTTTGAGCGTAAGTGCTTGTCTTCCGTAGGTAATTTAAGGGTGTATCCACCAGCGCGTCCGCGCGATACTATGGAGACTTTGTGGACCGGATCTGTATGTGGCATAGAGACAGCGACAAGGGCATGACCAGCTTCGTGATATGCAGCTATCTTTTTCTCTTCTTTAGAGAAGGCATGAGAGCGTCTTTCCGGACCCAGCATTACTTTCTCTAAGGCTTCTAGTAGGTTGTCTTGATTTATCTGCTTCTGATTTTTCCTAGCAGCAAGTATAGCCGCTTCGTTTATTAAATTAGCCAAGTCAGCACCAGAAAACCCTGGGGTTCTCTCGGCAACTAGTCGCATATTAACCTCTTTCATCAGGGGCTTGTCTGTAGCATGTATTCTCAATATGGCCTCTCTATCTTTCATTGATGGCTCATCTAGTATTATCCGTCTGTCGAAGCGTCCCGGTCTAAGAAGAGCGGGGTCCAATATATCCGGACGGTTGGTTGCCGCCATGACAATTATTGCATCGTTGGTGGCGAAGCCGTCCATCTCAACCAATATTTGGTTAAGTGTCTGTTCTCTCTCATCGTGTCCGCCGCCAAGACCCGCTCCGCGGTGGCGACCGACTGCATCAATCTCATCAACAAAGATTATTGAAGGCGCGGTTTTCTTGGCGACCTCAAATGTATCTCTGACTCGGTTGGCACCGACTCCGACGAACATCTCTACGAATTCGGAACCCGAGACGAAGTAGAATGGGACGTTAGCCTCATTAGCCACTGCTTTGGCTAGCAGTGTCTTACCTGTGCCGGGGGAGCCTATCAGAAGAATGCCTCGAGGAATTCGGGCTCCCAGTTTCTGGAATCTCTTAGGATCGCGGAGGAATTCCACGACCTCAGATATTTCTTCCTTAGCTTCGGTTAAACCGGCAACATCTTTGAAAGTAAGCTTTTTTTTGCCGTTACCGTCGGCCAGCTTAGCTCTTGATTTACCGAAAGTGAAGGCCTGCATTGATCCTCGCTGTGCTTGGCGGAACATGAACCAGAACAGGAATATGATTAGCAGAAATGGCAGAAGGAAAGGCAAAAAGTTGGCCAGGTAAAATCCAAAGCCCGATTCATCCTGTATATCTAGGTTAACTTCTTTTAATCTTTCTTGCTCGACTCCGAGGTTGACCAGGGTCTCGCTAACTGAAGTTCCTGGTTCTCTCTTTGATTCTTCCTTCTCATCGTTTTTTAACGTGATCTCCAGCTTTTCTCCGCGTACAACGACCTCTTTAACCTCAGATTGATTGATCTGGTTAACTAGGGTTGTGAGTGAGACCTCATTTGGTGTTTCGCCAAACGGTGAGTTAAACAGGGCGACGAAACCAGACAAAACCAGAAGTATTAAAAAGACTATTAGAATATATTTTGCGAGTGATTTCATGGAGCTAAATTAACATAAAAAATGTGGTGCGACAATATTTAGGTAAAAAAAGTGCCCCGACTCAAATCACTTGCGTGACTATATTGTCGGGGCTGGGTCGGTGAAAGGATAGTGTGAGAACCACTTCCACCGGTTGGTTGTTAGGAGAGTAGGGCCTTCATCTCCTTGTAGTCGGCGGCATCGATCTCACCCTTCGCGAAGCGTCGGGCGAGCGCCTTGAGCTCTTCGTTGCCGGAAGTCGCCTGGCCTTCGGTGGCCGGCGCCGCAACCTCTTCGTGCTCTTTGGCGACGCCATTGGCGTGACCGTTGGGTTGGACTTCAGCCAGTTTCGGCTGCTCGCTTTCAGCGGCTTGCTTTCGCTCCGCCTCGGCTCGCAGATGATCGGCCCTTTCCCGCTTGTTCTTCGCCTTGGTCGCGAACGACTGTGCACCGGAATAGTTCTTCGCGGCGACAGCTTCCGTTTCTTTGGCATCAAGCTCGGCCGCTTCGGCCTCGAGAGACTCCGGCGTTTCCGCCGGGATCACCTTGACCTCCAGCCCGCGCTCCTTCAGAGAAGTAGGAGACTCTTGGCCGTCCTCGTCCTCAATGGAAGCGCTGGTGGTTACCTTCAGCGGCTCTGCGTTCGCTTCTTCGGCAATGATAGCCTTCTGGGCTTCCGCCAGCTCAGTTTCGAGCTTGTCGGCATCGACTCTGAGGCGTTTGGCCATCTTCTGGCAGCTACCAGCCTTTTCGTAGTCGCCGGCTGCGGCGGCTGTGTCGGCGTCGGCCTGTTTCTGCTCGGCTTCTGCGCGCAGGCTTTCGGGAGTGTCCTGCTCTTCTTGCTCTTCGGGTTCCGAAAAGGCCATATTGGCCTCGTCGTCGACCTCTTCTCCGGCTTTGCGCCGTTGCTGATTCCTGGTAATTCGGTCGATGGTGTCTTGCACCAGTGCGACGTCGGCCAGGATGTGGTTGTAGTCCTTACTCGCTTCGCTTTGATCTGCGAGCCTCTTGAGGAAGTCGTCGCCTTCCATGTCGGCTTCGGTTTTGATCGTTTGCTTGTACTCAATGTCACCCAAAGCTTCGTTGGCGGCAGCCACCATCTTGAGTCGACCGTCGAGGTCGGGACGCAGGCCAGCCCGATTCGTGAACCTTACCAGGCGGATCCAGGCTGAGAAGAAGGGAGCGTTCCAGGGGAACAGCGCCCACATGACGTTCTCGGCGAAGTCCTTCACACCACCGGTCTTGGCGGGGAAGTACATGCCTTTGAGCAGTCCAAAGTTCTGGACGTGCCGGAGGTACTTCTGCTGAAGCTGACGGTCGAGGGTTCTGACCTCTTTCCGCAATCCTTCCAGCTCTTTCAGACCTTCCGGAGAGAGCTGACGGTCGTCGCCCTGCTCGTTCGTGATTTTCCAGGCCTTCCGAATGAGAGAAGCAAGGACTTTGTCTTCCACCATCGGAACTTTGCTTCCGCGGGTGAAATTCTGGCTCCTCTCACCACTGGCGACCTGAGGTTTGTCTGAGCCGTCTTCATGACGGCGTCGAACGTTCTTATTGGCCATTTCTTGGCCCTCCTGTTGTCAAAGATTAGTACAGCGAAAATGCTCTCGAGAGCGCATTCTCGCCATCCGGTATTAATATATCAGATGGCTTGACTAATGTCAATAACATAAGTATAGTATTGGAAAGTTAGGAAATAGGCCTTTTAAAATTAATTGCTACAAGACGGGCCTACTATTAATACATAGCCGACCTATTTTGTAGCAATTTTTAATATCAAAATATGCAGAGGAGGAATTAGATGGTTAAGGTAACCACTTTAGGCGGAAGCTCGGGTTTGAGAAGTATCGGCCCCAGCTGTTACGTGGTCGACATTGATGACAAAAGGATCATTGTCGATTGCGGTATTGAGCCAACATTACGGGGGTTCATTCCTCCGAATCTCGACTATCTGAGAGACGGCAAACTGATTGATGCGGTCTGCCTAACACACGGACACGTAGACCATATCGCTTACACTCCAGCCCTTATCCCTTTCATGAAGCCGGATGCGAAAGTATTCATGACTCCACAGACGGCTCAAACGTCATCGTACGTCATTGAAGAACAATTCAAATTCGGCATCAGGGTCAAAGACCTTCCGTTCAGTATGCTCGACATGTTCGAGTTCGTTCAAGAAAGGATTTCGATTATTGAGAGGCCGGGGGTTATTGAAATTCTGGATGGAATCAGCGCCTACGCCCATCCGGTCGGACATATTCCCGGAGCATGCGGTTTCATCTTCAAACTGCCTGATGGCCGCAAGATGATGATCTCTGGAGACATGAGCTGGCACAACCAGCCGACAGTCCTCGGTTATCAGCCCATGCCCGATGAGTGGAAGCCCGAAATTCTTGCAGGAATTGATCTGACCGGCGTAACGGTTGAGAAAAATCCGTCCTGGGAGCTTGAGGCTGACAGGATGGGCAGGGATGTCAGAGAGGTCATGGAAAATGGCGGCTCTGTAGCGATCGCAGCTTTTGCCAATAACAAGAGCCAATGCGTAGTGTCAGCTCTTCATCAAAGAGGGGTCACCTCATACATGGAGGAAGGATCTGCTGCTACCATTGCTCGCATTCTGAGTAGGAACAAATGGTCTGACAACGATGTTCTCTTTGACCTCGGTCAGCTTAAAATGATTGAGGACTTCCATCACCGGCGCTATCTAATGGGCCAGAAAGAGCCGAAAGTGGTAACTTCGCCTTCAGGCATGTGCATAGGCGGCCACATCAGAGAGTGGCTTGAGGTGATCCTGCCGGATCCCAACGCTGCTCTATTCTTTGCTGGATTTGTCGCCGAAGACAGCAACGGCGGGCGAATTATCAACGCCAAGGAACAAGGCAAAGAAGAGGTCACCCTTGTAGACAACAACGGCTTTGGCGGTGAAATGGAAACTTTGCCGCTCAGGTGCAGGATAGGGAAGTACAAGCTGACCTCTCATGGCGATGGTCAGAGCATCTTCAACTGGATCGAGCAGATCGATCCGCAGATAATTAACCTGACCCACGGGACTCCGGCCGGTAAACTCTATGCGGCCTCGAGACTCCTCAAGAGGAACAGAAAGATCTTTATGAACGTCGGTCGCCACAAGGTGAGAACGACGAGGGAAATTAATATCAAAGTCCAGCAGTTTGCTCTGCAAACTTAGGGAAAATAAAGGACGGCACTAAGTGCCGTCCGTTTTTTTATTGATAAATAGGTGATAGGTCTTCAAGCAGAGATTCAATCGCTCTTTTCTCCGATGGGGAGACGAGGGCGTCCTCCGCTTCTAAAATATCGAGTTCTTCTTGAGACAGAGTTCTGAACTTTTCCACCAAGTCATCTCTGCCCATGTCCTGAAAGACTCGGAGTATGCCCTGATGGGAAGAATAGTGCCATGGAGCTTCTTCGAGTATTTCTATGGCAAGCGGTTCCTTCTTGAGCAATAACAGAATTGCGATAATCCTAGCAAAAGAGCTGTGATATATCACTGGTACTGTTTCTCGCGTCAGAGGATCCTTTTTCCTGAATGGAAGCTTCCTCAAGTAGAACCAGCGGCAGTCTATGATCAACGGGTCAGATGTCTCGAAAGGATAGGGGCTGACCCCTCTGCCGTCTGCGAAGAATGTGTGAACCCCATAGCGTGATTCAGGATCCGGTTTTTCGAAGAAGACGACTTCATCATTTATCTTAATCTCTAAACCACGGACTTCCTCAAAGAACTCTCTTTCGGCCGTGGCCTGGGCAGGCTCTTCGAGATTGTTCTCATCCTGCATGCCTCCTGGCAGGCCCCAGCCGTGACCTTGAACGAATTCATTGCCGTCTTCCTTGTGGACTATCGAAGCCCGATGCTCAACTAAGACTACCTTCTCCTCACCGGCTTGGTGTAGGTCTATGGCAGCAACAAACGCGGAATGATGGATTGGGTTTCCTGATCCCATGGTCATCCACCCGCAGCTACTGGAATGGCAGAACGGACGCCGAGCACTCTTTGTCGCTCTTGGCTGTCGTTGAGAAGTCCTTCGAATTCGATTATGTCGCCGGCTTCTTTCATCGGAAAGTCTTCGCAGTCGAGGATCTGCCGCCAATGAAGGAAGGCAGGACCTTGAGCTGTTTGGACGAATCCCCACATGTTGCTCAGATTAAAGAAGATCACACGGCCAATGTTGCCGGATAATTCAAAGCCGTTCTTAGTTGCGACAGTCTCTCCGGCGAATTTATCAAGAGTCTGGACATCCACCATCTCTTCAAGAAGATTATGAAGGTCAGACCAAGTACTGTAACCGGGGAATTCATTTTCCGATACATGTATCCGCCCATCCTTTCGATACATATTTGCGGAGTATGTCTTCTGGATCACCAGATGGTAGTTTGCCCGTTCTCCCATGATCAGGGTGACGATTGAGATTTCCCAGAGCTCGAAGGTTCTGTCTTTGATGACCACAACCCTCAAGTTGTGGTTTTTCGGTTTCGTAGAATACGATTCCTCCATCGCGGAGACAACCTCTTCCGTCGGGATCGTGCGCCGGTAGCTTGCGATATCGCTTTCCGGGGTCTCGTCTTTCTTGCTCGAGATCTTCTTGCTTTTTCCTTGAACGACGATGACTCGAACACTATGCAGGCGAGGAGTGCGAACTTCCAGCTTGAAGTTCAGCTTTTCATCTCGAGGAAGCCAGAAGAAGAATCCATCATCTTCAGGATTCAGCTTTCTGTCGAGGCCAGCTAAGTAAATCCCAACTTCTACGCCTCTGGCTGCCAGCTCATTAGATTCCGTTTGGTGGCTGTACATAGGGTTATCCCTCCTGTTGTATTTTCCTATTTACCTCATTGTTAATGGACTTTTGCCTATGAAAACTGGGGTTATAATAAAGTAATTATTGGTTTTGGTCAAGTTATGCTGACTTGACTTATAGGTAATTTATGTGGTATATTATTATGATAAGGAGGTTTTTAAAAACCATGAAGAGTTTTACGGAAGTTCTTGAGCCGCCCACAGGTGGTTTCCTGAGTCTGCCCAAAGGCAAGGGTAGGCGACGCAGAAGTAGCGGTGGTCCCAATCGGTCCCCCCGTGTCCAAAAAAGCAGGGAGGACATTCGGGCCGAAGAAGCTGCGATGGCGGCCAGAAGCGTAATGCTGCCAATCGTGGTGGCGCGGGAGCTGGTGGCCGAGTACATGCCGTTGGCCGCCGTGCTTCTGCAGGAGCTGCACCGCCTCAATGAGCTGGAGAAGCTCGGAGCGGTGCTCGATCCGTTGCTGGACATTTCCGAGGAAGACAAGGAGGCGCTCATTCCGATGTGCTTCTGCCACATGATCGAGCTTGGGTTCGAGCAAGTGGAGAAGATGGTCGACGAAGGCAGGTGGGCTGCCGAGATCGAAAAGCAACTCCCCGTCTTCCGATCCACTCTTTAGCAGCTTTGACTGCGATTCTCTCCTCCTCCACACAGCCCGGGCGCGCAATATCGCCCGGGCCTCTTTTTTTACTTTTAATAAACAAAAAACAGCGCCGAGTATTCGGTGCTGTTTTAGCTCCGTGTTTTTATTCGGTTTTTTCTTTCTGAAGAGTGAGTATCATCTTGTGTTCCTTCGAGTCGATTGATACGATCGCTACCTTTATTTTATCTTCAAGTTTGAAATCTTCTCCCGGTTTCTTGTCTCCCAGTTCTGATACTGGGATAAGGCCGGTTATCTCTTCATCCAATTTTACCAGCATTCCATAATTGGTCATTTTGGCAACCTCTCCTTCTACTTCCTGGCCGACGGAATATTTCTCTTCTATCTTTTGCCATGGGTCTTCCTTGAGTGCTTTAAGAGATAGAGAAATTTTACTACCATCGATATCTATGATCTTAGCTTTTACAATCTGACCGCTCTTTAGCACATCATGCGGACTTTCTATTAGCTTCCAATCTATTTCAGAAATATGTATCAACCCTTCTATTCTGGTTGAAGTCTGTCCTTCTGACACTCCCTTCTCGTCAGTAGCAGGGGGGTTAATAAGGGCAAAAGCACCGAAGTCCGTTACGTCTGTTATCTCAGCTTCGACGACATCTCCGATTGTGAATTTAGAGATCTCCTCTTTGATTTGCTCGTCATTGATAGCCTTTTCCGAAACAATCAGCTTGTTCTCGCTTTCAGAGAAATCAAGAATTTTAACTTTGATATCCTGATTACGGAATTTTTGTAGAGCCTGGACTATCTTTGTAGTGTCTCCACCATCTATTTTGGGGTAGTTCTCCGGCAGTAGCTGAGATAGAGGTAAGAATCCTTGGATCCCATTTATCTCAACCAGAAGGCCTCCTTTGTTTATGTTAACAACTTTGGTCTCTATGACTTCGCCGCTTTCTTTCTTGTTCCTAATATCCTGCCAGGCGGTGGTCATCTGGGCTCTCTTTAGAGACAGCTCGCGGTAACCGTCATCATTCTCTATCTCAAGCAAGATAGCCGAAACTTTTTGTCCGGCTTTCAAAGCTTTCTGTAAATTCGGGTTGTCATAGAACTCGCCGGGATAAACCGCGCCAGTTCCCAAGGAGCCCAGGTCGATCAAGACCGCATTTTTTCCGATACTAATAATTTCGCCGGTAAGAACCTGTCCGACCTTGGGCAGATCAAACTCGGCTTTTGCAAGAAGATCTTTCATCGAAAGATCAGAGTTTTCTAGTTGAATAGCATTTTCCATGTGGCGAAGCATAACACCTTTCTTTATATCTGGCAACGCCTTTTAGGACATTGAATTTATACCCATTTTCTGGTAAAATTAGAGTATGAATATCAACTGGTATGGACAATCATGTTTTCGTTTGGACAGCAAAGGCGTTAGCGTGCTTATCGACCCATTTTCTAAGGATATAGGTCTTCGCGCGCCACGATTGAATGACAGCATCTTTCTGGTCACCCATGAGCATGCCGATCATAACAATGTTAAAGATGTGCCGGCCGAGTCTTTTGTGATACGCGGACCTGGTGAGTACGAAAAGTCCGGGGTCTATGTAGAGGGCATGCTTTCTTTCCATGACAACAGTCAGGGAACGGAGAGAGGAATGAACACCATCTACATCATTAGGATGGAGGATATGAGACTTTGCCACATGGGAGATTTGGGCCAGACCCAGCTGACCAATGAGCAGATCGAGGCGATCGGAGACGTAGACATACTTTTCATTCCAGTCGGAGGGAAATATACTATAGATGGAGCCCAAGCAGCGGACATTGCCCGCGCTTTGGAGCCCAAGGTCATAATCCCGATGCATTACAAAGTCCCGGGACTGAATATTGACCTTGATGATTCAAAGAAGTTTTTGAGAGAGATCGGAATCAAACCAGAAGAAGTAGACGTTTTTAAAATTGCCAAGAAAAATCTTCCTCAGGAGGAAACAAAATTAATAACTTTCAAAATATGAGAGGAGTAATTAGAGAGATCAGACAGCAGCCGGAGCACATAAGAGAACTATTCTTATGGGTTTTGGTAGTAATGTTTTTTTCCGTAATCGGTTTTACGTGGTTTCGTTCAACCGAAAAGAGGGTAGTGGCTTTGCTGAATCCGGAACAGGCTGAAGTAGCCAGAGTGTTGGCCGAAGAGAAAAAGAGTAATACGCCAACGCCGTTTGCTACAATATTCAGTTCTTTTGGTGAACTGAAAGCAAACATATCCGATCTTTTTAGTGGCTTGCCTTCGGAAGAATTTGAATTAACGAACAGAGCCAGAAGTGAAGCAGAGGCGGTACCACCACAGAAACTACCATTGTCAGAAGACAAATAATTAAGTATATATAATCAAACGGCCAGCTATTTTTAGGCGATTTGCCTGATAAAATAGCTGGCGGCGCTTTTAATGGCTACATTATCAGGCACAATTAAACCAAGAGAGATAGTCCAGGAAATGCAGGAGTCATATTTGGATTACGCGATGAGCGTAATTGTTTCGCGTGCTTTGCCTGATGTTCGTGACGGACTTAAGCCGGTACACAGGAGAATCCTTTATGCAATGCATCAAGAGGGCCTTCGCCATAACGCTAAATATCGCAAAAGTGCCAACACGGTTGGTGTGGTGATGGCCAAGTACCATCCTCACGGCGACTCAGCCATCTACGATTCTATGGCTCGAATGGCTCAGGATTTTTCTTTGCGTTACCCGATGGTGGATGGCCAGGGCAACTGGGGTTCGATAGACGGCGACTCTGCGGCTGCCATGAGATACACCGAGGCCAGACTGACCGATATCGCCGAGACGACATTACTGGATATAGAGAAAGAGACGGTAGACTTTAGAGACAACTACGACGGCAGCAAACAAGAACCGACAGTTTTGCCTTCCCGTATCCCGGGGCTTTTGATCAATGGTTCTATGGGTATCGCCGTTGGTATGGCTACCAATATTCCGCCGCACAACTTGAGCGAGGTCTTGGATGGCTTGGTCCATATAATAGATAAGCCCGATGCTGATGTCAGCGAATTAACTCAGTTCATTAAAGGACCTGATTTTCCTACGGGAGGCACAATATATAGTGAGAAAGACATTTTAAATGCATATGCGACTGGTAGGGGTCCGATTGTAATAAGAGCTAAGGCAGAGATTGTTGAGTCATCTAAGAAGGGATACCAGATCATAGTCTCAGAGGTTCCGTATCAGACAAATAAATCGGAGTTGATCATCAAGATCGCTAACTTGGTTAAAGACAAGAAGATTGATGGTATAAAAGATATCCGTGACGAGTCAGACAAGGATGGTCTGCGAATAGCTATCGATCTAAAGCAGGATGCTTTTCCGAAAAAAGTTTTGAACCAGCTGTACAAATTCACGGAAATGCAGAAGGCGTTCCACGTTAATACGCTAGCTTTGGTGGATGGCATTCAGCCCCACATTCTAGATCTCAAAACTCTTTTGGAAAAATTCGTAGAGCACCGCCAGGAGGTTGTGCGCAGGCGCACTCAGTTCGATCTTCGCAAGGCTCAGGAGAGAGCCCATATATTAGAGGGTTTGAAAAAAGCTCTTGATCACATTGATGAGATAATTAAACTCATAAAGAAATCTGAATCAAAGGAAGATGCTTTTGCAAACCTGATCAAGAAATTCAAGTTTTCTGATAGGCAGGCGACCGCGATCTTGGAGATGCGGTTGCAAGCACTGGCCGGATTAGAGAGAAAAAAGATCGAAGATGAATTAAAGGAGAAGAAAGAATTGATCGCCTACCTGGAGAATCTCTTAAAGTCTCCTAAAAAAATTCTTGGTGTAATCAAGGATGAGTTTAAGGAGATAAAAGACAAATACGGAGACGAGAGAAGAACAAAGATTATTAAATCAGCAGTCCAGGAAATAGGAGAAGAAGAGCTGATACCGGATCAGGAGTCGTTGTTCATGATAACTTATGGCGGATACATAAAACGAATGCCCCCGGATACGTTGAAGGCGCAGAAGCGTGGAGGCAAGGGTCTCATCGGCATTGCGACCAAAGAAGAGGATGTAGTCAGCCATTTCTTCCTAGCTAATACACACGACAACCTGATGTTCTTTACTAATTCAGGAAAAGTATTTCAGACCAAAGGATATGAGGTTCCGGAATCAAGCCGCCAAGCAAAGGGCAAGGCATTGGTTAATTTCTTGCAAGTTTCCCCGCAGGACCGTATCACGGCCGTGATTCCTGTATCCAAAGAGCAAAAGCGTCTCTACTTCTTTATGATCACCGCCGATGGTGTGGTTAAGAAAGTAAACGTCGACGATTTCTCTAATGTAAGAAAGAACGGAATGGTTGCGATCAAACTTCACAAAGACGATGAGCTGAAATGGGTTTTGGCCACCTCGGGTTCTAATGAAATTACTTTGGCAACATCTGACGGTAGTGCCATCAGATTTAAAGAAAAAGACGTCAGACCTATGGGGCGATCTGCTGCTGGTGTAATAGGTATTCGTTTGGGAGAGGGGGCGAAGGTTGTTGGTGCGAGCGCAATACCTGCTGGAGACACCAAAGGATTGAAGCTTTTTGTTGCCATGGCTAACGGTTATGGCAAGAGGACTGATCTCTCCGCATATAAAGTTCAGAATCGTGGCGGTAAGGGAATTGCTACCGCAAAGATTACTACAAAGACTGGTGATATTGTTTTCGCCCACGTTACCTCTGATGAAGATAAAGAATTAATCGCTATTTCTAAGAAGGGGCAGATAATTAGAACGGAACTCTCTAGCATCTCTGTACTGGGTCGTTCAACTCAGGGAGTTCGCATTATGAAGCTGGCCGCTAATGATAAAGTCGCCTCGGCCGTTATTGTATAAATATAACTAAAAGCACTCTATTAAAAAGCCCGTTGTTAACAACGGGCTTTTTAATGTGTTTATTGAATGATAAAATATATACTGTGGATGTCGAGTTAAATCCTACAAGCTTCAGGCCCGGCATAGCTGGGACAGGAGGTTTCATGGACCCCCAAATGATCGTGGGGTATTTTGGCGCAAAGGAAGGTATGAATATTGCTGACTTCGGTTCCGGAGCCGGATACTTTACTATATTGCTCGCTAAGATAGTAGGAGATGGGGGTGTAGTTACCGCGGTAGATATCATGGACTCTGCTCTAGAAACTTTAAAGGCTAAAGCAGGGGCCGAAGGTTTAAAGAACCTACAAACGGTAAGGTCAAATCTGGAAGCACAACGTGGCTCTGGGCTGGCCGATGAGTCTCAGGATATGGTCCTTCTTGCCAACATTCTTTTTCAATCAGACAACAAGCCTGCAATCATAACTGAAGCCAAAAGAGTTCTAAAGCCGGAGGGAACACTTGTGATAATTGACTGGAAAAAGGGCTCGCTCGGTTTCGGGCCTCCAGATGAAAGACGAACTGACCCCAGAGATATGCAGAAATTTGCGACTGACGGTGGATTTCAGCTTATTAATCCCATAGATGCCGGAACATTTCATTACGGCATGATTCTCAAGAAGATCTCGTAATAACCTAAATGGATAGAACCAGACTAATCATAATCGGAAGTGCCATCGCCCTTGGTGTTGTCATATTGATGACAGTTTTAGTTTTGCGAAGCATTGGCGGAGATAACCAGCCTAGGGTTACATTACAGTTCTGGGGTACTTTTGATGATGCTGACTTCTACGATCAGGCAATTCTGGATTTTGAAAGACAAAATCCTAATATTAAAATTGTATACCGCCAGTTAAATTTTGAAGACTATGAAAGAGAGCTGGTAAATTCTTTTGCCGCCGGCACAGGCCCAGATATTTGGTTGATGCACAATACCTGGCTGCCAAAGCACAAAGATAAGATTCAGCCTTTGCCGCAGAACATTCAGGGCCAAGACGAGCCACTGTTTACCATTAAGGACTTCCAAGATCAATTCCTTGATGTCGCATTTTCCGATCTTACATCCGGCGGACAGATATATGCCTTGCCAATATATATAGATACTCTTGGTTTATACTACAACAGGGATCTGTTTAATACGGCCGGGATTACTTCGCCTCCAACAACTTGGGACGAGTTTAACGATGCGGTGAAGAGGCTGACTACTTTTGATAATCGTGGGAATATTGTTAGAGCCGGGGCAGCGATAGGTACCTCGGAGAATATAAACCGTTCAACTGACATTCTGACTTTGCTAATGCTTCAAAGCGGAGTCAGGATGACCGACGGGGATAATTTAAATGCCACTTTCAGTAAGTCAGTGGAGGGAGAGAATGTTGGCGAGACGGCCCTGCAGTACTATACCGACTTTGCAAATCCCTCGAAGACAATTTATACCTGGAACGACCAACAGCATTATTCTATTGATGCATTCGCTCAAGGGAATGCAGCCATGATGTTTAACTATTCACATCACATAGCGACGATACGTGCCCAGTCTGCCAGGTTCAACTTCGCTACAGCAAGAGTGCCACAAATAGCGGGCGCTACTGTAAATATTAACTATGCAAACTACTGGGCCCCAACTGTCTCAAAGCAGTCAGCTAACACGACAGCTGCCTGGAAATTCTTGGTAAGCTTGAGCTCTCCTGAAGGAGCTGTGTCGTATATTAATGCTTCCAACCGGCCTTCGGCCAGGCGCGATATTATTGAGCAGCAAAGAACAGATCCTGACCTCGGAGTTTTTGCTACTCAGGCTCTTTCTGCCAGGTCATGGTATCAGATCGACAACTCAGCTATCGAAACTATATTCGCTGAAATGATAGATGATGTTAATCTTGGGCGGAGATCTATCAGAGATGCTCTGCAGGCTGCGGAAAGTAAAGTAAATGTATTGATGGCAAGAAGCAGGGCCAGTTTCTAGTATCTCTTATGCGAAATCTTCCTAAAATTCTTATTTTAATCGGAACCGTTTTTTTGTTTTTCAGTTTTTTTGTAATTCCTTTGCATAATACCAATGCCGCCCTGGTGCCTTGCGGTCTTTCCAGTGATGATCCAAGTACGCCTTTCGACGAGACTAAACCCTGTGGTATTTGCGACACTCTTAAGCTGGTGGACAATATTATAGACTTCCTATTATTCACAGTTGTCCCGGCAGTTGCGGTTCTGATGTATCTGATAGCCGGCTTAATGATTCTTTTGGGCGGAGCGAATCCTGACCTGGTGGCGACTGGTACTAACATATTCAAGACAACGTCTTATGGTTTAGTCATAATCTTTGCCGCTTGGATGATAACCAACACAGTTATTAAATCTCTTGCTGGCGATGGCGACATATCTACTAAATGGCATGAGATTGAATGTTCTGAGGGGGAAAGACCTATTCCAACCACGCCGCCTCCGCAGACAAGGTACGCCTGTAATGATAACAACCAATGTATTGTCCAACCTGGAGGGCAGTATACTACAAATAACTGTGACGGTAGATGTGCCCCGACAGAAGTCACTCCGCCCGTTGGTAGCGAATTACAAGACTTGGCAAAGCAGATAAAGGCAGACCCGAGTTTAATAGGATTATCGACTGGAGCTACTTGTGGCGGTAATAACCATGCTAAGCAGAATATTACAGATATTGCCGACGGGAAGGTGCCATCAGTGTGCTCGCCCTCTTGCAACTGTTTACCGGGAGGTCCAGATGGAAATGTTACAGTCAATCCGCAGATACTCAGTGGATTGCTAGGATTAGGCCAATGGATGGAAGATAATAACCTAGGCGGAGTCACTATCACATCTTTGACCACGGGTAGACATTCGGCTAACTCTGATCACTACAGGGGAGATGGTGTTGATATAGACCTTATCTCTGCCAATCCTGCGGACTGGCAGAAGGTCAGGCAGTTTTTGGATGACTTTGGCGGGAATGGCGGGAATGCTATATGCGAAGGTCCAGACGGCAATGATGTGCCTAGCTGTGATTTGACTCAAGTGAGTCATATACACTGGTCTTTTGATAGATAAGACCGGGATTTGCCCGACAGACACTAAAGGATTAATATATAAGATAATGATTAAACATATTTTAAGAACAACGTTAGGCCTTGCTATAGTGGTTTTTTTGCTGGTAATAGCCTCAACTAATACTGCCAATGCGGGAGAATGCAAGACTCAAATACAGTTCGACATTAAACCTAACCCAGCGCCGTATAATCAGCCCGTTACTCTCAGCGGAACCGTTTCTTTTACCGGTTCAGTCCTTGAACCTCCAGGAACGACCAATGCCGGGTATTGTCTGATTCCCAATGTTGGTGATCCGGTAAAATCCGTATATATATTATTTGATACCAAAAGGTTGGGAACTGGCATTCAGGGTGTAAGTATAAATATTAATCAGGGCACGACCGGTTCGTATAACTTCTCTAAAACCATAACTCCTTCTGAATCAGGAAGTGTAGCTGGTGATGACTTCTCTGTTGCTGCCGATGTCAGGGCCAATGGTAGTGGCGGTTGGCGATTAACCAAATCATCGGATGTTGCGGTTAATTTAGAGCAAGGAGTGTTTGGTACTCGCGGTTGTCTTGCCGATGATGGTAAGTACGCTTGTAGCCCTGGGAATCTATCCGACTGTTCAGATGCTTCAGCATGTTCTGGCAAGACCTGCCTGGTCTTAGATGACTCTTCTCTGTGTGGTAAGACTCCGCCAAAGGACGAGACTCACGCAGCTTGCAGAGATACATTTTGCGAACAGGTCGCCGGGCCTGGTCAAAACGAATGTTCTAGCAACGCCGATTGTAAAGGCGGCGGCGGGTTGCCAACTGAAAACGGCGGAACTCCGAGTGGTCCAAGCAATCAAACATTCAAATTAGAAAATCCTATAGGAGTTACAAACTTCCAAGACCTTATTAATATTATTGCTAGGTGGATCTTCAACCTGGCGATTCCCATAGCGATTATAGTTATAATATATGCTGGTATATTAATGCTGACGGCAGGTGATACTCCTAGCAGATTCCAAAAAGGTACTCAGGCTCTTAAGTACGCAGTAATCGGACTTGCTGTGGTCCTTATTGGTAGAGGTTTCGTCACACTAATCAAGAGTATCTTAGACCTAAGGAATTAAATGATTAACAGATTACTAACTAGTTATAAAGCTATTTTCCTAGTTGTCCTGGTATTTGTCTTTGTTTTTTCCGGAGGGTTTAATCATGTAAGCGCTCTTGACCCCGGTAACCTTGGAGGGGGACTGCCTACAGACGAGGGAACTAATATACCTCGAGGCTGTGTTGATGTTGATGGTAGTGGAGCTATCGATGAGAGAGATTGCGGTGATCCAAGTAATAATAGCTGCGTTTCCTGTGGTGCGCCAGTCGATAATGGGACTCCTGCCGGTGGCAATACTAGACCGAGCGGTACCAGTGGTACAAGTGGTCTTCCTGGGGAAGATTTTACAATTCAAGACGTTTTTGCGATTATTAACGGTCTTGCTTGTTGGCTGATTAGGGTCGCGACTCTAGTGATGATTATATTTATAATTTTAGCCGGATTTAAATTTATGACTGCCCAAGGAGATTCAGCAAAGCTGACCGGAGCTAAGAAGAACTTCAAACATGTGTTGATAGGCATGGTGGTAATAATGGGCGCCTATGTTATAATAGCTACTGTTGCGAACGCAGTTGGGGCAGATTTCTCGTTTGTTCCTCTCGTTTGCTAATTTGAATTAAGATAGGGTGGAAAGGTGACTCGGGGACAGGATTAGCTTAAGCGCTGTCCTTGAATCATTCTTTTGCCAAAAAGATAGGAGGTGCTCTATGAAAAAAATTAAATCAATCGCAAGATTTGTTACGCCAGTTATGCTCTTGATGTTATTGGTCTTGCCTATGTTAGTTTTCGCGCAAGTGACTACCGGTACTAACGTACCAGAGGGAAGTGGTCTTACGCTTAGTAAGATTGAGGATATCATCAAGACAGTTGCCAACTTCTTGATTCTTATTGGTGTAGTTATAGCAATCATATTCATAATCTGGGGTGGACTGAAGTACATGGCAGCCAGAGGCGACGACACAAAGGTTAAGGAAGCAAGGGGTGCTATCATGAATGGAGTCATTGGTGCAGCAGTTGTGCTGGGTGTCGGTGTGATACTAAACACTACGGCAGCAGTAGTAACTAGAACATTCTTCGGAGCAGGCCAATAATTTTTGACGCTCTAATAATAAAACCACGCCTAGGCGTGGTTTTATTATTGATTAAAATTCTGAAAATATGTAATATTATTGCGATAAGCGGGTATGGTGAAATGGCAGACACGCATGGTTTAGGGCCATGTGGCCGCAAGGCCGTGGAGGTTCAAGTCCTCCTACCCGCACTATTTACTCAAGAGGGTTTCTGACTAGAGGGAAAAGAGAGGGAGATTTATATGATGAGTTGAACTCGTCTTTTTTTTCGGTCCCATCCTGGTATACGACAGTTCTGGTTAGGGTCGTTTTGAGTGCGCCACTTGGCTGAATATCATATGAGTGAGGGCCATCTACACTTATTTGGCGACCATCTCTCGTGCCATAGAGTTCAAAGGAAAGCTTCGAACCTGATATTTTTGCCTGCATCAAAACGTATGCCGGCGTATCATTTTGGAATCTTAAGTCAACAACGCCGGGGTAAATAGTAGCGTCAAAACCTTGAGGGTTATAGTATCTTACCGGTAAAGAGTGTGCACGACGTTCAAGAATGGGTAGTCCAGCAGCAATCGCAGCCCTGAAAACCGTAGTCGAGACTTGGCATACCCCCCCGCCATACTCAGGAATCAGCTGCCCACTTTTAATAACTAGCTCGGGTAGGTATCCTGTTGTTCCATCTACTTCGCCCAGTAGAGTATTGAATGAAAACTCTTCGCCGGGTTTCAGGAGTATGCCATTAAATATTTTTGAGCTTACGTTTATATTGTGAGCTCTAGAATTTGATGAACCCATGAAATCGGATTCGCCATGGCCTAATAGCGCATTTATGCCAAGATCGTTTATGTTGCTCAAAGATATTTCCGGTGCTATCTCGTCAACAATAAGAGATATTCTAATAGTGTCCTGCATGTTGGCAGTAGTGTTTGATATTGCATCAACTATATTCTTATACGACTCAGCTATGTTTAAGGCCTGACCATTTTTTGGGGGTATAAATTCTACAATGACATCATTCTCCAGTTTGAATTTGGCATCAACTGGTGCTATGGTTATCTCTTCATTCAGATTCTCAAGGAATCCAAGGATCTTTTCTTCGCTAAGCCTAATTGATGGTTCATTATAGTATGAGCGATCGTAGTTTTCTACCCATTCAGACATCTCATCTGGGCCTATTTCAAAATTAGTATTTTTCAACGACAAGATTACTTCGTGGGAGATGAAGTTAAGAAGTTTTGCAGTGAAACTATCGCTAGAAGGGCTGACTATCGGAGATAGGTCTTGTTTCTGACTGTAATAGAAATATTGGCCGGCTATAAAGGCCAGATTAGCCAAGGCGAATATTGATACGCCTAACCATATTTTCTTACGCAGGCTCATAAGTGTCTTAATTGTAACATAAAACAGCCAATCAACGCCCGACTAGTAAGCCGGGCGATGGCTGGCTGTTTTAAAGACTAAGACGAAACCTTTATTTTTTTAACCTTGCTTTTAGCTAACTTCGGCAACCGTAATGTTAAAACTCCATTCTTCATTATAGCTTTTGCATTATCTGAGTCAATCTCTTCGGGCAGTATTATAGATCTTGAGAAAGGTCCCCAGTATAGTTCTTGATAGTAGTAGTCAGATTGCTTTACTCTCTCGGCTGGATCACGGCGACCTTTCACCGTAACCATATCGTTGGTTATGGAAATATCCATATCATCAGGCGTTACCCCGGCGACAGTGGATTTTATAATTATCTCATCATCCGTTTGGTAGACGTCTACCGTTAGCTGCCCCTCTTCTTCTTTAGATTTCTTCTTCCCGGGTTTTTTTGCGACGGCAAGAGAAACATCATTATCAAATTGTTCTTCAAAGAAGTCATCCATGCTTTTATTATACCACCTTTTTAACTAAGACAATGTTGAATTATCAACTACTTTCCTAAGTTCCCAACGTTTTTTAGTTTTGTTGAATAGAAAAGATATTAGTCCGGCTATAACTATTAAAAAGCTGGTTGAGTAGTAGAGAACTCTAATATCACCAGCGGGAGCGTCAGCTCCGCTGAGGATTATCATGTTGAAAGTGAAGTGAATAAGAGTAGCTATGCCAAGACCTGTCCAGACCAATTTTTTACTGTGCTTATTATAGAACCAGGAAAGGGCCAGGAAGTACCCAATCATGGCGGAGGATACAGCATGCAAGAGAGTGGCTCCTATGAATCGCCAGAACCAGGTTTGCAGCGTGCCACTTATGCCGCTGGGGATAGCCTGAAATAGGGCTAGAATATTCTCGATGGCAGCGAATCCTAGACCAGCAGCGACCATGTATACCATTGCATCGACAGGCTCATCAAATTCTGGATCGCGCAGAACCGTAAATTGAACCGCCCATAGTTTGGTCACTTCTTCGGCGAATGCGCCCCATAGGAACCAGATAAGAGATGCAGGCGCAAAATATTCTGGATTAAAAACCTTAACTATCTCCGGGAAGATCCACTGGGCGACTACTGCCAAAGGAGCTAAAATTATTCCGAGAAAGAAAGTTTTTAGTAACAAGTATTTTGGCTCAGGTCTGGAGTCTTTTTTGAAGTAGTATGTAAGCCAAACAAAACTAGGGATTAAGCCTAGTATGATGAGGAGTATTATAGTAGAGATGCCGTGCACGCTTATATTTTAACATATGGCGTTTCTGGCGTCATTTTAGGATGGCCATTTTGATATGACCAGGAGCTCTCTCTCTGTATTGGTAGGAAGCTTTGACCAGATCTCTTCTGTGACGAATGGCATGAAGGGATGCAGCAGCTTTAAGGAGGTAACTAGGAGGTAGGCGAGGGTGTCATGTGTATTCTTGTCATCCTTATCCTTGGTCTCTTCTATATATTTGTCGGCTATATCATGCCAGACGAAGTCATATAGTAGATGAGCAGCTTCTCCAAACTTATACTCTTCTATGTTATTTGAAATAAGCGAAGAGACTTCTGCCATCTTTGTTACTATCTTGTCTGTGCTTTTAGGTGTTTTGTCTACCTCGAATCTATAATCACTGCCAACTTTAATAAGTACATATCGGGCAATATTCCAAAGCTTATTTGCAAACTTCTTGCCCATTAAAATGACATCTTCGTTAAAGCGCATATCCTGAACGCCAGTGGTTTGATAAGATAGGCCGAATCTTAGGGCATCTGTTCCGTACTTCTCAGTTAATAGTAGGGGATCTATACCGGTACCTAAGGACTTAGACATCCTTTTCCCGTCCTTGGTTAGCACCGTGGGGTGTATAAATATGTTTTTGAAGGGTGCTTTCTTAGTAAAGAATTTACCGGAGAAGATCATGCGTACTTGCCACAGGAAGAGGATTCCTCGGTCGGAGGTTATGAAGTCAGTTGGATAATATTCATTTAGATCTTTAGATGCTTCATTCGGCCAGCCTAGTGTAGCAAAAGGCCAGAGAGCGGATGAGAACCATGTATCAAGAACATCTCCTGATTGAGTATATTTGGCGTCGCAATATTTACAAGTTGGTTTAGTTGTCGATATCTTTTTTTCCTCACATTTTTCAATTTCTTTCTCATGGCCCGGACGTGGAATACACTTCGGTTCGTGAAACCAGACTGGTAGCCTGTGTCCCCACCACAACTGTCGGGAAATATTCCAATCTTTAATATTCTTGAGCCAGCTAAGATACGGTTCCTCCCATCGTTGAGGATTCAGGACAACTTCTTTTTCAGCGACTGCCTCAATAGCGAGTTTGGCCAACTCGTTCATCTTCAAAAACCACTGTTCTGAAGGCAGGGGTTCGATAACTGAGTTACACCTATCACAGCGACCAATGTTGTGGTCATAGTCTTCGACTTTCTCCATCAGTCCTAACTCTTCCAGGTCTTTAGATATTAGCTCTCTAGCATGAGTTGTTTTCATCCCTTCATATCTGACACCGGCGTTACCGTTCATCTTGCCGTGCCGGTCGATTATTGTAACTGAGGGTAAGTCATGTCTCTTGCCGATCTCTGAGTCTGTTAAGTCATGAGCCGGTGTAACTTTAATGATACCCGTTCCAAATTCGGGATCGACTGATTCATCCGCTACGACTTTGAGTTTTACCTTCTTTATTTGAGGCGGTTCTTCGCGAGGTGTCGAATTATCTACCGAGTCGACTTCAAGATCAGCGCCTACGTACTTTTTATAACGTTCATCATCCGGATGGACAGCGAGAGCAGTATCTCCCAGTTTTGTTTCTGGACGAACTGTGGCTAGCGTAAAGGGGCCGTATTTGATGTAATAGAGCTTGGCCTTTTCAGGTACGTAGTTCACCTCCAAGTCAGAAATAGATGTTGAGCAGCGGATGCACCAGTTGATTACTCTTTCTCCTTGGTATATCCAGCCCCTCTCGTGATATTTCAGAAAAGCGTACTCGACTGCCTTCTGATAATCTTCATCCATAGTGTATCTCAAACGGGACCAGTCGACGGAAATACCAATTCTCTTAAATTGATTTAGGATGGCCCCACCATATTGTTCTTTCCATTCTTGAACTCTTTTTATGAATTTTTCTCTTCCTAGGTCGTGACGAGACAAGCCTTCTTTGGCCAGCTGCTTTTCTACTTTGTTTTGGGCAGCGATACCTGCGTGGTCTAGGCCCGGTAGCCAGAGTGTTTTGTATCCTTGCATCCTCTTCATTCTAATAAGTATGTCTTGAAGAGTGACTTCAAGCGCATGGCCCATGTGAAGCTCACCCGTTATGTTCGGGGGAGCGATAGCACTTACGAATTTTTCCTTTCTCTCGCCAGGCAGATTCTCAGGTGAAAAATACCCTGAATCCAGCCAGAGCTTATATATTCTTTCTTCAGTCTCGCTAGGACTATATGTTTTAGGAAGTTCTTGCGACATTTTTATAATTTTATCACACTATTTCCCAATTGGCATTCGCTTGTATTTTTTTAAGACCCTGCTTTTTCGATTTGCGATTAAAGTATCCGGCCATGGCTATCATGGCTGCGTTGTCCGTAGTGTACTCCATCTCTGGTTGAAAGTACTTTAGGCCTTTTTGCTTTGAGGTCTTCTTAAGCTCTTCGCGCAGTAATTTATTCGCTGACACTCCGCCGGAAAGCATAATAGACTTAACTTTATACTTTTCCACCGCCCGGATAGTTTTTGAAACCAAAACATCGACTATGGCTTGCTGAGCTTCAGCTGCAACCTCATTCCTTATTTTAGTAAGAGGATATTTCTTGGACATATCTTTTAATAGATAGAGAACGGCAGTTTTTAATCCTGCGAAAGAAAAATTAAAGTTTTTAGATCCTATCATTGGTCTTGGCAGTACAACTGAATATTTTCTAGCAATGACTTTCTCGGCAGCTTTTGATATCGATGGACCTCCGGGATAGGGGAGTTCTAACATTCGAGCTATTTTATCAAATGCCTCTCCGGCGGCATCGTCTAGGGTCTCTCCCAAAAGCCTGTATTTGCTATGCTTTTTCATTAATATTAGCTGGGTATGTCCACCAGACACTGTTAGGCATATAGCAGGAAAAAGCTGTTTATCCATAGCCTTTTTCTTACCAACTGATCCCAGCCAGTTGCTGTATATGTGGCCTTCCATGTGATTTATAGCTACAATCTTTTTACTAAACTTCCAAGCAATAGTTTTAGCAAAAGCCGTTCCGACAAGCAGCGAAGATACTAGGCCAGGGCCAGCAGTAATGGCTATTAGATCAATACCATCAAAATCATATTTTTGAAGAGCCAATTTCAAAACTGCCCCTAGGTTTTTAACATGCTCTCTAGCGGCAAGAGACGGGACAACTCCGCCAAACTTAGCATGAATTTTTATCTGTGATGAGATGACATTCGACAAGACCCGGGTACTACCATTCTTAACTTCAAGCAGTGAAGCCGAAGTCTCATCACACGAGGTTTCTATTCCAAGAATAAGCATAGAATACTTTTAGCACCTTTCTTGATTTTATTCAATTTTCGGGTTAAAATATTCTGGTTATGGCCTCGTCGTCTAGCCTGGTCTAGGACGCATCCCTTTCACGGATGAAACACGGGTTCGAATCCCGTCGAGGCTGCAAGGTAAATATTGGCCTAACTCTTTAGAAAAACTCCCTTTTTGACAGGGAGTTTTTCTATTAAGATAGGTACGAGTTACTAAATAAGGGAATGGTCCAGTAATTTCTCTTAATAAGTTAGTCTATGGCGTATAGTATAGCGAGCTGTTATTTCAGCCTTAATTTAAAGGCTAAAATGGGTGTTGATAATTATATTATCGAACAGTGGTATAATATTATTAGTTAACAAGTACTATGGTTCAATGGGGATAGACGTAATAAAATTAAATAAGAAAGAGCAAAAAAGAGATGCGCGGAGGCTCCGCAAAGAAGGGTTCTCATATTCAGAGATCCAAAAGAAGGTTCCAGTGGCCAAATCCACCCTCTCTCTTTGGCTCAAGAACACTAAGCTGACAGCAGGACAGATAAACCGCCTAAAGAAAAAAAGATTAGAGGCAGCAGCAAGAGGGGCAGAGAAGAGAAAAAGTGAAACTGCCCGAATAGATCAGAGGGTAAGAGATTCTTCTATTAGGGATATTAAAAAAATCTCAAAACGTGAACTTTGGTTGATGGGCATTATGCTCTATTGGCGAGAGAGAATGACCAATCAAAATCAAGAGGATATCAAAAAGGGAGTACGCTTTATAAGCTCTGACCCTGATGTTATAAAGTTGTTTTTAAAATGGCTTCATGACGTAGGAGGTTTAAAAAAAGAAGACATATCCTTTGACGTTTTTATTGGTAAAAACAAGAAGAAAAAGCTCAGAGAAATAAAGGACTATTGGGCTAAAACTACAGGTTCTAATATTAAAGATTTTTCTAGGGTATATTTACAGAAGACTAGATTAAAGATAACAAAGAGAAAAACCACTAGGGCAAATTATGGATTTCTACGAATCCGGGTCAAATCTAGTTCTATGCTAGCTAGACAAATATCAGGCTGGATAGCAGGAGTTAAGCAGGAGATAGGCTTCTGAGCTAGCATGCTTAATCATATATAAACATTAATAAAGGCACATAAGAAAATGATATAAATTTGTGTTTTTAGTGCGTTTACCCACGAAACTCTCATAGGTAATGATTTAGATCGAAAATATAACCCTGAGTATGAGTTCTGACTTTTAATTCTAATCCCATGTTCATATTGGCTCCTTTATGGTTGTGTTGATAACATCTTTGTGGTCTAAAACTGGTTATTATATAATTAACCCAAGGCCCGACATATCCTTATTCCATAAGGTTTTGTCGGATGTTATCGGATAGTTTACCAGTGTGTTCAGATAAGTACTTGCTGTGTTTCTAAATTTTGTCAGAAACGCAGAAACAAAAAAATAATCTCCCAAGCTCGATAGATCGATCAACGATTGGTTTTCTGATAAAAGATGGCAAGAGATTCTTCCCGGCACCCTTCCTAGCGGATGAATTCGGCTATGCCCCTGATCACGTTGCCCGTTTGGCAAGGCAGGGTAAGGTATCATCCTTTTACGATACAGAGGGAAGCCGCTGGTATGTTGATAGAGAGTCACTGATTGGATATAAGAAGCAGGCAGAGCTCAATAAGATTCGAGGGGGATTAAAAAGTACTAATGCAGTTCTTTCAGGTCAAGATGAAGTAGTTTATTCGGATGACGATATAGTTCTTTCAGAGAAGTCTAGCAAAG
>JBBEDS010000015.1:0-22633 GCA_040881175.1 Minisyncoccota bacterium
ATTTGGCCTCTTTTTAGCTTCCGGAAACAACGCGTCTCGGGCGAAATAAGCTATCGCAACTTGGCTGGACACCTCGGACTAGGATTTTTGAAAAGCTAGACCCCACTTGGGTTTTTGGGGTGTATTTTTAATCTTGATTTTGACCCTCCTCGGACACGGATCTTTTATATGTGACTAACCACCTCGAGCTTGTCAGAATCATCTGAATACCTCAAGTATATATCTCCTATTTTTTGACTGCTTTCAAAGAATTCCAAGCGGATATCTCCATTTTTGGGTTCAAAATATTTTAACATGGGATCACTAGAACCGGTACCTGGTGCCCAGCAAAATTCGTATTTATCGGTAGTATCTTTTTTTCTGTGTATTAGATCCACATAGACTTCTTCTCCCTGAGGGATACCTCGAGGAATGTCATTATTAAAGTGCGTCCATCTGATTGGTATCGGTATAAAATTACTAGGCACATTCCTATAAGTAAGGATGGCTCTCACGTCTTTAGCTTGAATACCAAATAGATAAAACCTGCGAATGTTTTTTACGATTAACCTGTGCATTACGGAATCCCTAGTACCATCCCCTTGGATGGTTCTCTTAATTTCAACTGGCCGCAATTTTGGTTTTAAAATTAAATTTTTAATACTATCACCAAATATAGCCAAAATACCTAAAATTATTGTTCCAAAGAATGCTAGAAGATTACCAGATAAACCAAAAAGGCTGTCTATGGGTTGGCTGTTGTGAAAATAATGATGAAATGGAAAATGATGTAAATACATAAATTATTACTCCTCGGAAGCCGAACCTGTCTTAACGTAGCTGACCCCGTCTGGTTTACACTAAGTTTATCGAAATGTACGGAGCTGGAATTATACTATTTTCGATAAATCGCCATTTATTATGACTGGTTTTACTGCCTCAATCTCTGACTTATAGTATTGAATGTCCGGTATCGGATTATATAAAAATATCTTTTGATTTAACACATGGGCAAAACCAATTTCCATTAAAGTATTGCCGCCAATATAATTTTTAATCCCATGCTTATCAAAATTCATAACAAGCACTGCATCAGCACCTTGCATTAAGTTCCAAAACTCTCTTATGGCATCCAGGTTGTATTTTTGATGCAATTTTATAGCTTCTTTTTCCTCGTCATTTTTTCCAATAAATGGATCCGCTAGCGTGGTAACAAAAGCATTATGGCCACGCTTAATTAACTCATCTTGAGCTTCAATCATTTTTTCTGTATATTGCATACTACCTATAATTCCTATTTTCATATTTATTAATTTAATAGGGCTCCTCGGAAGCCGAACCTGTCTCAACGTGGCTGGACACCTCGAACTAGGATTTTTGAAAAGATAGACCCCGCTTGGGTTTTTGGGGTGTATTTTTAATCTTGACTTTGACCCTCCTCGGACGAGTGCTTTTTATTATAAACTAAATGATAATTTTAAGCTTAAGATCTGGCAAGAGTTTCGATATTACTTTTTTGGTCAAAACGAGAAATGCTTTTAAATTTAAAATTGTATATTCGTTTTTTGAAATTATAACTTCGTCCGAAGGATCTCCAAGATTCAGCACCAGATTATCCCCCAAGATATTCTCATGATTTAATTTATTTCTATACCCCTTTCTTAATGTCTCCACATGTTCATCAGATAAGTTCAAGTTATACCATTTAGGATTATTGAGTATTTTAAAATGTTGTTTTGTGTCATCCCCGCCACCCTCGATATGAGCACCTACTCCGTCCACTATGGAAAGCAGTAATAAAGCTGCTGGGTAGCCATAACAACCTTGCCAACCGGCCCAATTTTTTGACTTTGATTTATCGAAATTAACACAATACTCAGCAACTTCTAAAATTTCTAGAAGCGATTCGAATTTCATCGAATTTTTTGATAGATGCCATGCCATTGTTATTTAGTATTATTTGGCGGAGTCACTAAATCCTTTGCCCAATAAATGAATCTTGTAAAAGTCGGAAAGCGCTTAACATATTTTATATAATTTTTACCCGTACCATCTGTAATGATTACGCAGTATATTTTATTCAGATCAAATTGATCTTGCGATGTAGCAAATGTTGTCCGAGGTGATTTCTCGTCTATAATTTTTATACGATGATCTCGAAAACTATCTGGGAGAATAATATAACCCTTGGTGCCATATTGTCTTATGGATGCCTGTTCAATCTTAATGGCTCTGCGACCTTTATTAATAACATTTACACATAAGTAAGTTTTGTTTTCTGGATATAGCGCATTATTACCAATCATATATTGATTGGGCTCAAATTTTATTTTAATTCTTGGTCTATCTTTCCATGCGTTTAAAATTGAAACCCCCGCCCCAAGAGTGGCTACAATGGCTCCATACCAGGCCACTGTACTTGCTGAAATTTGTATTGATAAATTGGGTATCTCCATAAATGTAGATGCTCCTCGGAAGCCGAACCTGTCTCAACGTAGCTGCCGGGCTTGGATTCGAACCAAGATTGACGGATTCAGAGTCCGCATTCCTACCATTAGAAGACCCGGCAATGTCCACTTAATTTACAACAAAAAACAGCATTTTTCAATGCCGTTCTTAATCCGAGCTACTGTTTATCTAAACCTGTAAATGCTTCCTAATAGCCACTGAGCTAGATGCGATACCCAATAATACACCGACAACTATCACAAGCAAAAATATCTGTGCCATGCCCCCCACGAAATATCCCAACAAGTTAATGTCCGGGGCAAAAGCAGTTATCTTGTCTGAGACTGCATACACTGCTGGATAAAATATCGCCAGAGCTATAAGGGCAGCGAACAAACCATATAGACCTCCCTCGGCCAAATATGGACCGCGAATGTGCCAGTTTGAGGCTCCGACTAGTTTCATAATCTCGATTTCCTGCTTCTGATTGAAGATCGTAAGACGGACAGTATTAAAAGTAACGAGCATAGCTATTACTCCTAGGATTAAAGCTGCAGCCAATCCCCAGGTATTTATTCCCCTGGAGATACCGGAGATTCTTTCAATTACCCCCTGATTCTCGTAAAAATCTATCTTTTCTATCACACTTCTGAACTTATTATTCTCTAGAAATTGTGCAATCGACGCATACTGCGATGTATCTCTGGTCTTAATATTCAACGAGGCCGCCAAGGGGTTAAAATCAAGCTGGTCCAAAGACTCTTGGATGAGCTCATCGTCTGCATGCTTGAGTCGAAAGTCAGCCAAGGCGTCATCTCTAGAAGTAAATATTACGCTATCGACATTAGCTAAAGACAGAAGGTCCTCTTTGACTGTCAGCATCTGGTCTTCTGTAGCCTCAGCCTTAAAGTATGCACTGATGTCTACTTTTTCTTCCAAAGAAGCGACGGTCTGAGACGTTAAAAATTGGAACGTCAGAAGACCCAAGAACAAAAGAAGGGTCAGGGCCATCATGCCTGTCGCACCAAAGCTAAGGTAGCTGTTCCTTTTGAAATTAGTCCAGCCAGTATTTATGATTTTATCAAAATTGATTGCCATGGTTATATCACATAACGACCATTATGGGTCTGGTCTCTAACAACTTTGCCCTTATCCATACTTACAACCCTGCGGCCGATGGTATTTACAATATTGGTATCGTGCGTTGCCAGAACAACCGTCGTGCCAAGCTCGTTAATTTTCAAGAGTAATTTTACCACATCATAGCTGTTAACCAAATCCAGATTACCCGTCGGTTCATCAGCCAATAGTACCAGGGGTCGATGTATCATCGACCGGGCAATGGCTAATCTCTGCTTCTCTCCGCCAGACATTTGATCTGGGAAGCTATCTACTTTGGAAGCAAGACCAACGATGGACAATATTTGCGGCACATCTTCCTGTATTTCTTCCTGAGAGGCGCCAGAGACCTCCATGGCAAAGGCGACATTCTCAAAAGCAGTCTTTTTGGTCAGCAGCTTAAAGTCTTGATATATCGTTCCTATTTTTCGTCTAAAAAACGGGACATCTTTATCCCTTATTTCATCGAGGTCGGTATTATCGACTATTATCTTACCCGAAGTCGGTCTTTCTTCTTTAGTCAGCATTTTCATTAAAGTCGATTTGCCGGCACCAGATACTCCAACAAGCGAAATGAACTCGCCCTGTTTAATCTCCAGGTCAATGCCGTCTATCACGACATTATGAGGTTCGTATATTTTTTTTACTTTATGAAGTTTAATCACTTTTTAGTAACTCTGCTTCTATAAATTCACCCAACTCGCCGTCCAATACCTTGTCAGGCTGGGTCGATTCCACTCCGGTTCTATGATCTTTGACTGATTTATACGGATTCAGAACATATGAGCGAATCTGGCTGCCCCATTCAATTGAGCTTTCCTTTGCTTTACTCAATTCGGAAATTTCCTTTACCTTAGCCTCTTCCATCAATTTTGCCAAGCGCGAGGCCAATACCTGCATTGCCTTATCTTTATTCTGAGCCTGTGAACGCTCGGATTGCACTGCGACAACCGTATTGGTCGGGACGTGGGTCACCCTTACAGCAGTCTCTAATTTGTTAACATTCTGCCCCCCGGGTCCGGAAGATTTAAAAGTATCCACTCTCAAATCACTAGGGTCTATCTTAATCTCCTTTTCCTCTACTTCAGGAAGCAAATCTATTAAAGCAAAGGAGGTGTGTCGCAAAGACTTGGCAGAGAAAGGTGACACTCTTACCAATCTGTGCACGCCTGCTTCACCTTTAAAATATCCGTAAGCAAAGCGTCCTGATATTTCGATAGTGGCATTCTTCGTACCTCCCTGCTCTCCAGATGTCTGATGAAGAAGAGTAAAATCAAAACCGTTCTTCTCGGCATATGACCGATACATCTTCAAAAGCATTGAGGCCCAGTCCTGAGCATCCACGCCGCCGGCACCTGAATATATGGACATTAAGGCATTACTTCTATCGTATTTGTCCGAAAGGAATATCTTTATATATTGCTTGTCAAAGTCTTTCTTAAATTTTCCTATTTCTTCTACTTTACTCTCAAGTTCTCTGTCGCCTTCTTTTAAATATGCCGCCAGCTTATCTTCAAAATTATCCCAAAAATATATTTCTTCTTTCAGGTCATTCACCTCTTTGGATAATCTACCTGCCGCCTCATGGTCTTTCCAGAAATCGGGAGACTGCATCTGGAACTCAATATCGCTGACTTTCAGTCTTGCTCCGTCCAGGTCAAAGACGGTCCCGGATAGCCGGGATTTTATTGCTTATCTCTTTCAGAGTTTCTCGAATGTTCTGCATTGTATTGATTATATCAAAAAACGTTAAAAAATGATATCTTGGAGCCGACCCGGGGACTCGAACCCCGAACCTACGGTTTACGATACCGTTGCTCTACCGTTGAGCTAGGTCGGCAACTAATTGAGCGGGTGAGGAGAATCGAACTCCCGTCCTTAGCTTGGGAAGCTAATGTACTGCCACTGTACTACACCCGCGTTACTCTCCTAATAGATACTGGAACCACTTTTCAAAATTACTTGGTAGCCTTGGTTTTTCTTTATCTTTACTGGCAGTTTCCGCAGGTTCTTGATTATATTCATTCCTATACACAAATACAACATTTTCATCCGGCTTCTTGTAGTTCAGCTTTGCCTTCACCTGTCTTTCAAGATAGGCACTACTTCGAAAATACTCCTCTAGTTTTTCAAGTTCGGAACGCTCTCCCTCTACCTCAGCTATTTTATCATTCAAATTGCCTACTTCCTTTTGCACTGTGACCAAGGAAGGGTATAGCTTAACGATCAGTGACAAGAAGAATATCAGACCCACAAGGGCCAATACAGTGAACAGCGGAGATTGTAGAATTCTTTTAAGCATCCTCCGGATCCCCTTCTTCGCTTTTATGCTGCTTAGGATAACGGCCGGCGAAATGTTGCCTAGTCTGGTTTATCATATCCACCACCTTTTCCGGACTGGATATTTTCTCCACGATTATTTCACTCTCTGACATAGTGCGTATGGTGATATCGCCAAAGTTATTCAAGGATGCATTTATCCCTTTCTTGCTGTATGAGATCTCGGAAATATCCTGATAAAGAAGCTCGGTTACTGTCTTTGAAAAGATACCATGCTGCTTATTCTCGACTATTCGCTGATTGGTGATTATTAGCGTGTTCATACGCCAGATATAGTATTTGGCTAAGATAATTATGGCAACTATCAGGATTGAGAAGACGAGAACCCACTGCCAATACCCGAAGAAGTCGAAATTAAGATAGGACCTGATCACAGCTAGACCGATTACCAAAAGTGGCCAACCCCAAACAGCTGTCATCAAAGAAGAGCGGTGTTTGCGGACGGCCTTTATTAATTTCTCATTTTGTCGTAGAATTATAGGCATAATTTTATAATTATGTTTTCCAAAAAATCAATAAAAACAGTGTCAATTGTTATAGCTTTTCTAACCATTGTCTCAATGGTCGCCTTTTTGCTAATCCCACTTCTGGGATAGTGCGTCATTCTCTAGCTATATTATACCACTCTTTCTCTGAGGTTATTTCTTCAACATCTCCAAGAATACCTTTTGAGGTATCTCGACGCGACCAATCTCCTTCATTTTCTTCTTACCTTTCTTCTGTTTTTCCAGAAGTTTTTTCTTTCTGGTCACGTCTCCTCCGTAAAGATAACCGGTAACATCCTTGCGCATAGCACTGATAGTCTCTCTAGCAACGATCTTGCCGCCTATAGCGGCCTGTAGAGCAACAGCGAAAAGCTGCGGCGGAATGATCTTCTTTAATTTTTCAACCATCCTTTTGCCCTCCTGGAAAGCCTCTAGACGCGGCACTATCTTGGAAAAGGGCTCAACCAGCTCAGTAGCTACTAGGACATCCAAGCGAACCAGGTCAGATTCTTGATAACCGGCCTCTTCGTAACTCATCGAGGCGTAGCCGGAGCTTACACTCTTAAGACGATCGTAAAAATCGGTAATGATCTCTGATAATGGAACTCGATATCTTAGGATTACCACTTCTTTAGTAAGATAGTCAGTGGCAAGATAAACGCTTCTCAGCTCAGAAACAAGTTTCATAAGTGAGCCCATATATCCTGCAGGGCTTAAGACCTCCAGATCAACCATAGGTTCTTCAATTCTTTCTATATAGCTAGGGTCTGGCAGAGATGCCGCAGACCTAATGGTTAGGGTTTGTTTTTTCTTAGTAGTAACATGGTACTCAACTGAAGGCGTGGAGATAATGAGCGAAAGCTTAAACTCCCGATGCAAACGTTCACTGATTATCTCTATGTGAAGCATGCCCAAGAATCCTAACCGGAAACCGCGGCCCAATCCGGGAGATGACTCAGGCTCATAAACCAGCGAGGCATCAGTCAACTTTAATTTAGATAGTGCATCTTTGAGCAAATCGTAGTCATCGCTCTTCTCCGGATAAAAACTAGCGAAAACGACTAGCTTCGGCTCCTTGTAGCCCGGCAAGGGATTGCTACCTGAGGGAAACATTATCGTATCACCGACCCTTACCTGTCCGGGATCCTTGAGCCCAGTAGCTATGTATCCGATATCGCCACTATATATTTTCTGCTCTTTCTTTAAGAACGGCGCAAAATACCCTACTTCAATTACATCACCGCCAGCCTTTGAAGCGAACAGCTTAACTTTCTCTCCAGCCTTAACTTCGCCGCCGAATACTCGGACGTATGCTATCACTCCTTTATATGTATCGAATTCCGAATCAAAGATCAGGGCCTTGAATTCCGAACCTGTTAATTTATTACTATCAGGTGGCGGAACTCTTTTAATTACCTCATGCAAAACTTCTTCAACGCCCTCTCCGAGTTTCGCTGAAATTTTAAGTATCCCCGGCTGATCGGGTAATAATTTTCTGATCTCCGCCTCAACTTCCTCAACTCTTGAGTTTGGCAGATCTATTTTGTTTATGACCGGTATAATTGTGAGTCCTTGGTCTTGAGCAAACTGAAGATTGGCCAGAGTCTGTGCCTGGACGCCTTTCGTGGCATCAATGAGTAAAACTGCGCCCTCTACGGCAGCAAGGGATCGGGATACCTC
This sequence comes from Minisyncoccota bacterium, assembly GCA_040881175.1. GTDB lineage: Bacteria > Patescibacteriota > Minisyncoccia > 2-02-FULL-40-12 > IGHO2-01-FULL-4-A > JBBEDS01. The sequence continues at coordinate 8,052 of JBBEDS010000015.1, forward strand.
ATAGGAAAAATCAACGTGGCCGGGAGTATCAATCAGATTTAGCGTATATTTTTCTCCCTCAAAATTGTACTGCATTCTGACCGGCTGGAGCTTTATGGTAATACCCCGCTCCCGCTCTAACTCCATCTGGTCTAGGAACTGCTCCTGCATCTTTCTTTTTTCGATCGTTTCGGTCAATTCCAAAAAACGGTCCGCCAAAGTGGACTTTCCATGATCGATGTGTGCTATTATCACGAAATTCCTAACATTTTGCATAAGACAAAGTTAGCATTTTAAAATGCTTATTTCAATCAGAAAATGCAGGCTCAAAATTTAATATTGATCTCTCTATCGACGGCCAGATCAGAGCTTAAGATCAGTGAGTCGCCAAGCGGCTGCAACTCGGAATTATATTGGAGAGGCTGCTTGCCGTCTGGTAACTTAAACCCGAATTTTATCTTATCTTCATTCGTACCAGACTGCTTTTGCCACAACAGGCTGTACCCACTGCCAGTCAGTTGCGCTGGCACTTTATATTTTACTACCACGGACTTGTTCTGCCTGGGTCCAGTGTTGAGCCAGAAGCCAAAGACCGTTTTGCCCGACTCCTCAAATACATCTACACCAGCGAAGGGTCTATATATTCCAGATTCTATACGCTCCAGGTCAGGATCTTTCTTAAAATTGTAGTCCGGATATGGTAAGAGAGGTCGATGGTCAGTAATTGAATGCCCGTTTATACCCTCTATGACTGAACCTTTTGGAACATATACTTTTATGTATGCCGTATTGACGCGATTATAGAATCCATATTTGTAGTCACCGCCTCTGTGTGAACGGTTGATGGTAAGAGTATGGCTGGCTGAGTTGTCGTTAGAAACTTCAGTTTGCAGATCCAGAGAGTTGTCTGTCACAAAATCTGTTTTCGAACCTTTAATATTGGCAAAGACGACCTGCAGATAATCTCCGCTGGCTTGCCTGATCTCTCCACCAAATCCATTTTTGACGGCAACTTCTTCCAGACTAGAGTCGTTGAAAGATGCCAGAATATGCTTTTCCTCGGCAGCTTCTAGAATTACTTTAAAAATTCCTACCCAGCTATCTTTGTCCTGCTGACTTAGTTTCTCAAAGAATTTAGGCTGCAGGTCCTTTACGATCTGCTTCGGCTGGACCCTGTTGTCCCCATATTCAACCTCGCTCTGTATCTCAGTAAGAAAATTACTTGAATCAAGAGTTACATTATATTCCGGCATATCGATCGGCCCTATGATATCGAATATTTGGGCAATCACGTCTGGAGTGATAGTCAAAACACCGTCAACATTACCGCCACCGTCTAGTTTATAGAATTCCTGGATCTTTTTTGCAGATGTTGGAAAATCGGCGAACCAGTTAGCATCTCTCATGCCCCAGTTGGGAGTAATGTGCTGTAAAGGAGTCGGTGGAATTATATTTTCTTTTATCTGGCCGTCTATCTGATAGACATCATCAATAAAGATTCTTTTCAAATTGCCTTTATCAAAAGTAACTAAGGCGTAGGTACCCGGGAAACCACCCGTTGGTCTGAGCTCGCTATTGTTCTGAAGCAATAGAATGTATGTTTTGGTCCCCCGATCACCCACAAACTTCAACATAAAATCCGAGTAGTCGACTGCATCTCCTATATATTCCTGGAATTGAGGTATCTTGTCTTTAAAACTTAGGAATAATTCCTGCTTGTCCTCCGGGATGGACTCAACATCAATATCCGCCAGCAGCTTATCTGCTTTAGTGATATTCTCTTCAGCAAATAACAGGACATCTCTAAACTCCGACAGTAAGACAGAGAGTGAACCTGACTGTCGACCGCCATTGGTATCAAGGAATGAAAGTAAGTTTGTCTTATATAACGTCCCGAATGCGACAGAGAGGTTCTCTCCGGCCTTAGATACATGCTGCCCGGCAGCTACAAGGTTATTAGCCGCCTTTATCTTCCCCAGGCCCGGCAGATCACCGAAGACTGAGATAAAAGAAGCTCCAAGCTGGCTCAGGGTTCCTGACGCCCTATTGAAATCATCGTAGGCCAAAGCAAAACTGTCGGCTGCTTTTAGAAAATCGAAATTCTCCAGATCTTTCTTGGCCTCTTCAAGGTTGGCAACCGCATTGTTGCCGTTTTGTATCAAGTTATCCCTGACGCCGATTGTGCTTTTCTGGGCCAAGCTAAAAACTAGAAAGGCCGCGAGCAAGAAACCGCCGGCGTACATGATTGTTTTTTTATTTAGTTTCTGCCAGTAATTTATTTTCGGCCTTGAAGCATAGCTAAGTTTAGGGGCGGGTTTAACAAAACTGGTCAGTCTTGTCTTTACAGCCCTGAGCGTTCTATTCGGCGAAGCAGAAAAGGGATCTTTGTCCTTCTTAATATTGCTCAGCCATACCTCAAGCTCTCGTGATGCGGGGGATAAAACGTCACTAGCAAGCGGAGAGGATATATTTTTCCTAACGAGCCTGGGCTCTGGTAGTTTTATCTTGGCTGGCTGGACGAAAGGATCTTCGGCCTTTATCTCTTCGATAGGCTCAAATTTCTTCTTGGATAATATTAATTTCAGCCTAGGTTTAGGGTTTGAAGATGAATGTAGTATACCACCGGCACGCGTCAGCTCAGCGAATACATCGACTGGTCCGCCAATCGCCTCTTCAAACTCTTCTAGAACCACCCTTTTTTCATCTTTAGCCTCAACCTCAGATTCAGTCTCCTCTATATCAGAAGCTGGAACCTCCTGATTAACTTCGGGCTCAGCTTCTTGTGAAGACTCCTCATGTTCTTCGGATAAAAGCATATCTCGCGGTTCTTCTAGCAAAGGTTCCTCGTTCACATCCTGTTCCACAGCTGCTACCACTCTTGGTTCAGACCTGAGATCAACTTTAGATGGCAAATTCTCAAAATCAAAATCTTCCGATCTATTTATCGGCTTAATATCAAACATAGCCAAAAGAATGTTTTTCTTTGGCATCCTATAAATTATACACCCTAGGAGGTCTTTTTACTTGTGGATTGCCGATAAAGCCAGGGGCTAGTTTATCTCCACTACTTTTTGCCTTGAGGTGTGGCCAGAGATTATGTGAACATTTAGGGGCGAAGTATTGAAATATTCAGCTAAAACCTTAATAATCGCTCGATTGGCCAACCCCCTTACAGGAGGCGCCTTAACTGAGACTATGAAGTTAGCCTCATCTATTTTCTCGACTTTCTCATGATCTGAGCCAGGTTTTGCTTTTACGCTTATCCTCATTTTTGTACTAATTCTAAGATTCTTTTTTTAAAAACTTCTTTATCGAAAGTTCGAGCGTGCTCACGTATGAAGTCCGGATCAAAATCTGTCTGGTAATACTGCCCTACCGCTTGTGCCAAAGCGATCTCAGACTGCTGATCAAAAAATATGCCGGTCTTATCTTCTATGACGGTCTCCAATGCTCCTCCGCCTTTGTATGCTATGACTGGTCTGCCAGAAGCCATAGCTTCCAGGGGCACGATGCCGAAGTCCTCTTCTTGAGGGAAAATGACCGCCTGGGCTCGGCTGTATATCAAAGGCATTTTATAGTCAGAGACCAAACCGAGAAATTCAATATTCTTGCCAGCCATTTTCTCAAGGCGTTTTCTCTCCGGTCCGTCACCAACTATTTTGAGGGGTCTCTCTATGGCATTGAAGACTTTTATCGCCAGATCGAACTTTTTATACGGAACCATTCTTCCGACCATTAGAAAGTATTCATCTTTTTGATTAGATATGTAGAACTTGTCAGTGCTAACTGGCGGATGGATGACGTCAGCATCGGCGTGATAGTATTTTTTGATTCTCGTTTTGACAAAACTCGAATTAGCCACAAATTTATCTACCCTCAACGCCGCCTCTTTATCCCAAATGCGGAGATACGATATGACAAAAGGCACTAGCTTATTTATCGGCCATGGATACTTGAACTCATCTATATATCTCTGGCTGTCATCCCAAAGAAATCTAGTCGGAGTCATACAATAGTTAATGTGCTTAGTCTGAGGTTTAGTAATGATGCCTTTCGCGAATGAGGCAGAGTTAGAGAGGACTACGTCGTAATATGACAAGTCGAACTGCTCTATAGCTAAAGGCATCAGCATTGGGAATATCCTGTGATGAGTTCTGGAGAAAGGTATTTTTTGAAGAAAAGAAGTGTGAACCTCCTTGTCCTTGAAAACGCGTCCGGTAGCTTTCTCGTCGTAAACCAATGTATATATCGGGGCATCGGGAAAAATCTCGCACAAAACTTCGAGCACCCTTTCGGCGCCACCGTATTGATTTAAAAAATCCTGTACTAATGCAATCTTCATATTAAGTTAAACTGCCGAACGATCGCGAAAAAGTTTGAGAACAGTAAGGATAATTATCTTGAGATCTCTAACCAATGACCACTTCTCTATATATAGGGCATCGATGGCAACTTCTTTTTCAAAAGGCAGGTCGGAACTGCCGGATATTTGAGCCATGCCGGTAACACCGGCCTTGATTGCCAGTACTCGGCGGTGGTGCTTTTGATATTTATCTATCTCATCGGGCTGATGGGGACGAGGACCCACAAGAGAAATATCTCCCTTCAAAACATTGGCCAGTTGAGGGAATTCGTCTATTCGGTACTTGCGAATGAACCTACCCACTCTTGTTATCCTAGGGTCATTCTTCATTTTAAATAGCGGGCTGTCTATACGCTCATTCAAAGGCATCAGATGCTCTTTGTATCGTTCCGCATTATTTATCATCGAACGGAATTTATACAACTCAAACTTTTTACTTTTACTGATTCTTTCTAACTGAACAAAAACCGGACCCTCGGTCTCCCACTTGATAGCAAAAGCGACGACGGCAAATACCGGAGAGAATATTATCAATCCTATTAATGAACCGGCTATATCAACGACCCGCTTAAAAATCCTGCCCCAGCCGTCTAATGCTGTACGTTGAAGCTCAACCATGGGTACACCAGAAAAAGTATCGACATTGAAATTAGTCGTTAGGGTCTGGTAAATGTTTGGTACGAATCTGAAGATTAAATGATTTTCATGGCAGAAGTCGACGATCTCCACCACACGGTCACTAGGATAGTTCGGGTTAGCCAGAATAACTTCATCTATCCCCGGATTCCCAATCGCGGCTTTAATTTCTTCAACCTCCGGATTAGCCAACTGCTTTACAATCCTATAACCGTAGGCGGGCTTAGTTTTGATCTCTTGTACTATTCTATTTGATACATCGTCCTCGCCAATGACCATAACCTTGTGCACGCCAAAGTCGTAACGAGACACCAGAAACCTCTGCAAGTTTCTCATTGCCCAGCGGCCGATCAGTACAAATACTATCGCAAAAAACCAAGCGCCAAGAACTAAGAATCTTGAATCGAAAAGCTCTTGTCTTAAGAAGATATATATTATGACGGTCATGATGCCGGCTGAAGAGGCGACTATCACCCTAAAAAACTCCTCTACCGTACTCCTCGTACTTTTGAGGTGATACAAACCGGAGATAGCATAGGCGACGATAAACAGCCCTGAGACTGCCAAGGCAAGAATAAGGTATTTTTCGAAGGGCAGGTTAAATTCAAACAATACCGGCCTAAAGCTGGATAATATCTTTGTACGCAGAAAATATGTCGTGATACCGGCGACAAGCAGCATCAGGAAATCAACTGGCAAAAGTAGGGCGCTGAAGATGAGTTCTCCCCTTTTCATTGCAACTAAATGTATAACAAAACGCCTGTATTTTCAACAAAAGTCAAAACCCCGCACGAGGCGGGGTTTTGATAAGCTTGGCAAATCTATAAGCCGAATTCTGTGTTTGTGTGATTATTTATCTGGGCCGGACATTACTGAACGGCTCGAGCGAACTAACTTTTCGAACCCCGGAGGGAACGCTGTTCTTGCACCAGGCAGGGTTTAGCACGCATCCATGTCACCATGGAGCGATCCCGTTCGGGAACTTTTCACCCGTGGCCATTATTCATGGCTCGGAATAGTCTCTGTGCCACTTTCCCTAAACTTTAATTCGATACTCTTCTCTTAAGAGGAAGAACCTCGAATCTTATATTTGGTGGCCGTTAGCCACTGCCTGCTTCCTGTAAACAGGGGTGTTCGGACTTTCCTCTATCCGCTTCTGGCGGACAGCAATCACCCAATTTACCAAGCTTTTTTAATTATACAATAAATGAGCACTAAAGTCAAAGTAGTTTATTCAACTCCTTGTCTAACGCTGCATTTACCAACCTGTCAGCACCATGATTATCTTCCCTGGGTATGTGCTTGAATGTTAGCTCTCCAAAATCTATCTTCAAATTCCAAATCTCTATGAAAAACTGCTGGATATTCTTATCCATTATTTTATATTGCCCATTGATTTGCCTCTCGACTAATTCACTATCGACATGTATTTCGACTTTGGCTTCGGCGGCCTTCCCCTTGCCGATAAGCGACTTCAGTTTTTTCAAAGCAAAAATTACAGCTTTGTACTCGGCTACATTATTGGTAGCTTCTCCGATATATTCGTTATATTCTTTTTTCGCTCCATCATGAAGCTCTATAACCACGCCTATAGCCGCCGGGCCCGGATTGCCCCTTGATCCGCCGTCGGTATGAATTAGATACTTTTTATCCATTTTTATTTAAATATTTTATTATATCCTTAATATTCTTCAGGATCGTCTGCTTGGATTTTTTCTCAAACCCTCCGACATTCTTATGTCCACCTCCTCCATATTTGGACAGTAACTTCCCAATATGCACATCGCCTACTTTTCTTTTAACCCAATGGTTCCTACCTACGCTAACATGGAAAAATCCATCATGCCAATTAAGTAATACGGACCAAGAAACTTCTGGGTGAGTTAAATAGCCCATGTAATGGGAGACTGGAAACTCAGTTTTGGTTGAATCGATGAGAATAACCTTATTATGTACCTCGGAAAAGTCATTAAACGTTTTCAACGACTTCAGTGTTCGCTCCCGATTCTTTTTGATTATTTTATCAAACCGTGGCGCCTTTACAGCCTCTGCCAAAGATAGGGCTGATAGCTTCTCAACCAAATGCTTGAAAAAGGATGCTGGGCCATATCGTATTGCATGCTCCCTCAGAATCAAAGATAGTTTTCTTGCCGGGCTATCTGCTATGACCGCTTGTCTAGCGGAGGCATAAACTCCTCCGTCAATTTTGTCAGCCCAACGAACTAAGTCAGCTATGTGTTTCGGCGGTTTATACTTATACTCCTTCTTCAAATGTCGAAGCACAGTACCACAGCAAGATTTGAGTTCCGGGTCGAAATAATGTGTCTCGTCATTCTTGTATTCTTTTCTCCACTCTTCCTTGATAAAAGATGTCGTGTGGTGATCAAACCACCAGGTCACTTTGGGGTGATACAAGAAATCTACAATAATGGATGGCTGTTTTAATTTAAAATTGGGCCAGTTCTCTTTCAGCCCAACCGCATAATCTATCGGGTTATACGAGGCCAATCCGCCACCATGCTTTTTAAAAAAATTGAGTAAAACGGCCGCTGACGTCACGCCATCAAAGTCATTATGAAAATATATGTGATATTTTTTACTCATAGTATCCAAGAGCCTTTAGTCCCGGCAGCTCCATGCCAGCCAGAAAATCCAACATTGCCCCACCGCCAGTTGAGGTAAAACTAATCTTATCTAACAATCCGAGCTTCTCTAGCGCCTCGACAGTCTCACCGCCCCCAACAATTGAGTGCTTGGCTGACGCCACGGCTTTAGCAACCACATTAGTACCGGCAGAAAATTCTTCTACCTCAAAAAGGCCCATCGGACCATTCCAGATTACAATCTTTGCTTTCGAGATAATCTCGGCAAATTTTTTAGCTGTTTCCGGGCCGATGTCTACCATGTAAGAGCCTTCGGATATATCTTCTACAGGAGAGGCTTTAGATTTTGTTTTGCCGCTCTTATCTTCAGTCACCACTACATCCTCCGGCAATATTATCTTATCACTTTGAACATCAGGCGATACTTCACCGCTGACTAGAGAAGAACCAACATTAATTCCTCGAGCCTGAAATAAGTCATTAGAAAGAGCTCCGCCGACCAATATTTTCTCGGCTTTATTAATAAAATTTTTAATTACCGGCAGTTTGGTAGAAATCTTAGCCCCGCCCATGACAAGTATCTTACCGTCCATTGGAGTATCCATGGCAAGCGAGAGTCCTTCAACTTCTTTTTTGACAAGAAAGCCGGCATAGGCTGGCAGGTGGTTCACGATTGCAGAAACTGAGGCATGCTCGCGATGAGAAACAGCAAAGGCATCATTAACATACAGGTCAAAGCCGTCAGCCAACTCTTTTGCAAAACCGTCGTCATTTTCAACTTCTCTCTGGTCCTGCCTTACGTTGTCCAAAAGCATAACGCAGCATTCTCTGAAGAGGATGTCCATGGATTTCCACCCTGACATCGGCAAAAGAGTTAAGGTCTGATTCAAACTAACACCTATCTGCTCGACAATAGAACCAAAGCCATCAAGGTCGTTGATATGGCTTACGAGTAGAACTCTGGCTCCATTTCTAACTAGATAGTCGACAGTTTCCTTATGAGATCTAATTCTAAGGTCGTTACTTATGAGTTTACCGCCCTCGACTGGCACATTAAAATCCACGCGAAGCAAAACTTTTTTGCCATCAAGATCTTTTTTACCAAGCCGATCAATGGTCTTCATCATATTTCCGAAACTATTTTTAGAATATGCATGAACTCTTCTTTGCGAAGACTCGCTCCCCCGATAACACCACCTCCGACATCTTCATGTTTTAGAAAATCAACGACATTATTTTCATTAACGCTTCCGCCGTAAAGTACCGGTCCGTAGTCCAACTGAAACTTTTCTGAAATTATTTTTTTGATCATTCTGACTGCTTCAAGAGTCTTCTTGGGCGTATCAGCCTCGGCATTATCACTCGTACTTATGGCCCAAACTGGTTCGTAAGCAATCAGGACTTTTGATATCTCCTCCTTAGATAGGCCCGCCAAGTCAACAGAAAGTTGTTGTTCTAATACTTTTCCCTTATCATCTTCGCGGCTTCTCTCACCGACCAAAAGTATCGGTGCAACATCCGCCCTAATTGCCGCTTTGATTTTCTTGTTTATCACTTCATCGCTCTCGCCGACAACATACCTTCTGTCTGAATGCCCGATAAGAACATGCGCAACTCCAAAATTCTTCAGCATCTCGATTGATATCTCCCCGGTAAATGCCCCTCTTTCTTCCCAAAAAATATCCTGAGCCCCAAGGTGTTTATTGTCGATCTTTGCTAGTTCCTCTATAAAAACAAATGGGGGGCAAATTACAGTATTAACATTGGGGTGCGCTAACGCACCTGCTATTTCAGCACTAAATAATTCTTTTGCCTCTTCAAGAGTCTGGGGATTCATTTTCCAGTTTGCAATGATTTTTTTATCCATCGTTCAAAACGTGCTTACCTTTACGATGTCTGTAGATATACCAGATAATAGCGGCAGCTACGGCACCGATAAATAAGAGGTCAATATCTTTGGTATAGCGCTGAATTAGATCATAGTTTTCCCCGGTCTTGTAGCCGGCAAAGACGAATATGAAACTCCAGGGCAAGGAACCGACTATGCTAAAGAGTATAAATTTAACAAAGTTCATTTTAGCAATACCGGCTGGGATTGGAATTAGGGAACGCACTATGGGCAAAAACCTGCTAAAAAGAACTAGCTTGCCTCCGTGTTTGGAGAATAGCTGATCGGCATAGTCCAACTCGTGTTTTTTTATTAAAACGTACTTGCCGTATTTCTCGACGAGCCAGCGGCCACCTTTCAAAGATACCCAGAAAAGCACGAGATCGCCGATCAGGCCACCAAAGGTGACTATAACCATTACCCACCAAATATTAAATGTACCCTGCTGGGATAAGAAACCGAAAAAGGGCAGTACTGCTTCGGCCGGCACCAAAATAACCGCCACCCTATCTAAGAACGATAAAAAAAGAACGGCCCAATAGCCACCGGCGGATATTATATCAACGGCCCACTGGCCTACCAAGCCGACAAATTCAAGTACCATAGTTAAATCTTGGCCTCCTTAAACTCTTTAGCAGCCTCGTCCGGGTCAACCACATTTACGTCAACGCCACTGCCAAGCTCAAAAGCTCCAATCATAGATATTCTGGGAATTATCTCGATGTGCCAGGTATAGAATTCGTGAGCATGGCTCGCAGCGATAGGAGCAGTGTGAATAAAAAAGTTATAATCAGGATCATCCAGGGCAACAAATACTTTTTTCAAAGTTACATGTAGAGCCTCGCTCAAGGCAGGCATAAGCTCCTCCGGCATCTGTTCAAAATGAGCTCGGCTTTCTTTAGGAAATATTCTAATTTCATAAGGAGTCTTAGAAACGAACGGACAAAAAACGATAAAATGCTTATTTTCAAAGACAATTCTTTTTTTCTCTTTAACTTCCCACTCAATCATGGCGTCATATACTCTCTTGCCATTCTCTTTATAAAATTTATCTGCACCACCAATACTCCTTTTAACATCGGGTGGTAAAATTGGAATCGACATTATCTGCGAATGTGGATGCTCGATTGATGCCCCGGACCCTGGTCCATGATTGTGAAAAATCAAAACATATTTCATCGAGCCATGGTCATATATCGAGATATACCTTTCCTGATAAGTTCTCAAAATCTGGGCAACCTCTCTTTGCTCAAGCTGACCTAGGTCTTTGTCGTGATCTTTAAAAACCAAGACCTCGTGACGGCCAAGACCTTCGGTTACCTTAAATGGGCCCGACTTTGAAGACTTTGGGTTCATTCCTTCTAGTACGGCAGGAAATTTATTCTTTATGGCCTTGATGGCCCAGTCGGTTTTTTCCTGATTTTGGTACGTAGCCAAGACCTCGTTGCCTGATTTTTCCGGATCCTCAAAAGGACACTTGTCTTTTGTTGTTTTCTGCTCTTCGCCTTGATCTTTGAACTGACTATGCCTCTTAGCACGGCCGGTTGCCAACAAGACCCATTCACCGGATACAAGATCTTCTCTAAATTCGTTTATTATGCTCATGTATAAATTTATTTGTATCTCCCTCCCCACAGATTTAATCTGACCTGAATGACCTCAAAAAGCATTTTGATCATACCCCTCAGTTTCACATGGCTCTCAGCATCATTAATCCATTTAATCGGAGATTCTTTTATCTTAAAACCAAACTTCTTGGCTAGAGCTAACACTTCAACGTCAAAGGCCCATCTAAAAATTGTTTGCTTGGGGAATAGCGTCTCGGTGGCCCTTTTAGAAAAGGCCTTGAACCCGGCCTGTGAATCTGTCACGCCAAGCGGCACAAGAATGTGGACTATCAATCTGAACACGCCTCCCAGGAAATCTCTTATCCAAGACTGTTTAACTGCTATGTCTGAGCCCTTTGTTCTCCTCGAACCTATGACAATATCATAGCCCTGGTTGAAGTAAGGAATGAAACCCTCAACCTGATCGACGGTGGTAGAGTTATCTGCGTCCATAAAAAGACGGATGTCACCGTTAGCTTTTAGCATGCCTTGCTTAACCACCCAGCCCTTGCCGTGGTTGTCTTTGTTATCAACCAGATCAAGGCCTTTGATTTTGGACTTTAGGCTGTTAACTACCTCGGCGGTCTTGTCTTTTGAACCATCGTTAACTACCAGTATCTCGTAATCGTATGATTGCTTAGAAAGATACTCATCAATGGACAAAAGCGTCTTTTCTATTCTCTTTTCCTCGTTATATGCGGGGATTATGATGGATAAATGCATAAGGATATAATAGCAAAATTAAGAAATCCTGACTATTTAGTCAGGACAACTGGTCCGCCAGATGTTATGGCCACAGTATGCTCAAAATGGGCAGCCCGAGAACCGTCTTTAGTGCGATAGGTAAAGTTATCCTTTCCTCCGACTAGGCGCCAATCGCCCATGGTAACCATGGGCTCAATAGCGATTACCATTCCTTCCTTAAGTTTTGGCCCCTCGCTACCGGAACCAAAATTTGGCACATGAGGTTCTTCGTGAAGACTCTTGCCCACACCATGGCCTACTAATTCTCTAACAACGCCAAAACCGGCCGTCTCAACTATTGCCTGAACGGCGCTACCGATCATTCCTACAGGATTGCCTGGCTTGGCATTTTTAATCCCGGCGCTTAGCGCGGCTTTGGTAGTCTCAAGCAAGTGATTTAGCTCAGGGTTCTTTTTTACCCACTCTGTGTATGATAATGACCCCAGAACTGGAATAGTAACTGCGTGATCAAGGTTAAATCCTTTATATACTATGCCCATGTCTAAACTCACTAACTCACCTTCTTTTAAAACACGTTCAGAAGGCACGCAGTGAACCACTTCGTCATCGACTGACGTGCACAAGGCCGCCGGATACCCGCCGTAACCAAGAAAGCCGGATTTAACGTTATAAAACAAAACAAGCTCGCGGGCGAGCTTATCCAATTCCTTGGTTGTAATGCCGGGCCTTACTTCCTGAGCAATCTTTTTGAGAATTACAGCGAGTATCTTGCCGCCTTCCTGCATTACTTTTATCTCAGCTTTTGTTTTAAGATGAATCATCTTTAAAATACTTTAAAATATCTTCCGTTACTTTTTCAATTTTCTGCCCTCCATCTATTTCTATTGGACTATAGCCACGGTCTTTTAAATAATCTAAGACGGGAGCTGTCTCCTTCCAGAATACTCTATACCTCTCTTTGATTATCTCGGGCTTATCAAGCGCTCGAGTTATGATCGGAGATCCATCGCGCGGACAAACTGTTATATCTTTAAATCTCGCATCGTAATCACCACTGGGGATCGGGTGTCGGCTCCCCTGGCAAATTCGCCGATTTGAATTTCTCTTTATCGATTCTTCCTCACTCAGGGTTATATAGAAAACTCTAATGTTGTCCTTGCCGTACAACTCCTCCAATACCGGAAGTACTATCTCACTCTCCACGACTGTGCGTAATGATCCGGATGTGACAACACCTCGTCCCTTTTCAGCCAACTCACGCATCTCTTCATTAAACCAACCGGCAAATAAAGTAGGGGTGGTGAGCCCTCCCTCTATCCAGGTCTTTTTTTCCTTCTGCATATCCGGATCATCAGGATCGGCGTTCTTAAATCTAGTCTCTATTATCTTAGAGGTCTCTACGTGCGCGAATCCGAATTTCTCCGCGATCATATCTGCTTGTGTGCCCTTTCCGGCTCCCGGTGGGCCGAAAAATATTACGACTTGTTTTTCCATAACCATCCTTTATTCTACCACGCTGCTAAATGAGAGTTAAATCAGAATACTAAACTAGTATTCGTACATTGAGAGCTGAGCATCTACGGCCTTCATTATCTCAAGTACAACGCTGACTACGATCAAGATAGAAGTGCCCCCAACTACGAAAGCGGTAACACCGGTAAATCCTTGGACAATACTAGGTAAAACGGCGATCAAACCGAGAAAGACGGCTCCAACCAGAGTAACCCTGTTCAATAAGTGAGTTAAGAATTGGGAGGTTGGGTGCCCAGGTCGAATTCCCGGGATATATCCGCCTTGTTTCTGAATGTTTTCTGAAATTGATTTTGGATCGAAAGTTACTGCAGTGTAAAAATATGTAAAGAGAACGACCAGAAAGAAGTATACACCGCCGTATATCCACTGATTCTGTACCAGGTCATTTATAGTCCTGGCAATATTAGCTACAAAAGTGACACTAGAAGTGCTGAAAAAGTTTGCAATAACGCCTGGGAATAACAAGATCGATAGCGCAAAAATTATAGGCATAACTCCAGCGTTATTTACTCTCATCGGCAGATACGTAGAAACACCGCCGAACATTTTTGAACCCCTGACACGCCTGGCATAGTTGATTGGAATATTCCTTTGAGCTTCCGTCAGGTAAACGACGCCGGCAATAACGACAATGGCTATGATCGCAAAAGCCAAATATGTGAATAGTTGATCCGGAGTGTAGGCGGCGCTTGCCTGTCTCAAAGAGGTAGGGAGAGCGGCAACAATTCCAGCGAAGATCAAAAGAGAGACACCGTTGCCTAGGTTTTTTTCAGAGATCAGCTCACCAAGCCACATCAAGAATACTGACCCGGCCGCAATAACGAACAGCGAGCTTATCCAGTCAAAAGAGGTTAGGTTGGTCAAGACTCCCTGTCTAGCAAGAAGGACCATAAAACCGTACCCCTGCACCATTGCCAATGGAACGGTCAGTAAACGTGAGAGCTGGTTGAACTTCTGACGTCCAGCTTCTCCTTCATATTTATACATCTGCTCAAGACCAGGAAATATCATAGTCAAAAGCTGCATGATAATAGATGCAGTAATATATGGGCCAAGACCAAGCATTACGATAGAGAAACTGTCCAAACCTCCGCCGGTAAATGCGCTGAGTAAACCGAAGAGCTGGTTATTCTGGAAAAAGTCTCTTAGACTGTTTGGATCGACTCCGGGGATAGGTATGGCGGCAGCGAAACGAAAGACAACCAGTAGAGCCAGTATGAAAAATATCTTATTCCTCAGGTCTGATATTTTGAATAATTTAATTAATC
>JBBEDS010000016.1:0-2368 GCA_040881175.1 Minisyncoccota bacterium
CCCATAATAAAAAATGATCCTGGGTCCCAGAATCTGGCGTGACGTTTAGCCTTGGAGAATTAGTCTTAAGAATGAAACGGCAAAAAAGAGAACGGCGGCTACTATTGTTGAAGCGAAGATGATCTTTTCAGCTCCTCTGCGAGTTGAATAAACATTTCCTTCACCACCAAAAGCACCGGAAAGTCCGGAACCTCTTTGCTGTAGCAGTATCCCTGTCATAAGCAGAACGCCTAAAACTACTTGAATGATTGTGATCATATCTTTCTATTTAAACCATCGAGTTATGAAATTGACAAGAGAGACGATGACTGTGGCCCAGAGAAGGGCTACATTGCTTTCAATTATGATGAAGTTCGTCAGCTGACCTGTCAGCCATAACACGATAGCGTTTATGACTATAATAAACAAACCCAATGATATGAATATCAGAGGGAATGAAATGATTTTCAAGACGGGTTTTACTATTAGACTCAATATCCCGAGGACGAGGCCCGCTATCAGGTAGCCTTTAATGCCACCGACTATAGCAAAGCCTTCCACCCAGATATTGGCTAAATACAGGGCCAATATATTAGAAAAAAGGCCGATAATTATACCCATACTGTATTTTGAATCATATCACTCTAGGCTAGTTTTATCAATGACGTACATAGTTGACATCTCAGGATATTTATGTTAGTATTTAGTAACGATTCAGTTTCGGCTTCTGCCGCAAAGGAGTATGGTATGCCCCTGTAACAGTACTGCCGAACCAAAAAATCGAAAAAGAAGGTAGGCTAGCGGCGATTTATGTATTTACGCCGGCGGGGGACCTCAAACATCCCGTAAAGTAGGTTCCGAAAGAACTGAAGAATACTCCTCGCCGCGTGGTGGTCAACGCGGCTTTTTCTTTGCCCATAACCTTGCCTTGAGAGGTAAAGTGTGGTATTGTATTTGAAATAGTTCCTTACATATATAGCCATAGCCAAGAGTTCCCGAATCTCGGGATTTCCTGGCTATGGCTATCAGCTTAGGTAGTCCTCTGGCAAAATTCTAAAAGAAAGGATTGCGCTATGTCGTTACCTGTTCGTGACGCTGTTATACCAGCACAGTCGGAGGAGGAGAGTTTTCTGTACGTATTGGGCAAAAACTTGCCGGCTGAATTGACAGATGAGCTCATGCGTGGCTGGAGAAAGAACCCAGCCGCTCTCCAGAGGGCCTTAAAGGCCGCTCTGTGTCCGCCGGAGATTGCTTCGGGACTGGAACCTTGGTGGACGGTTTTTTTGGGAAAGTTGCCATCGACCGCCCACTACGTCAGAGCACTGAAGAGAGTCAGAGGTACGGATATGATGATCAGTCCTTCGGCGATTTCGGCTTTGGCCCAAATTTC
The DNA here is from genome assembly GCA_040881175.1 of Minisyncoccota bacterium. Taxonomy (GTDB): domain Bacteria; phylum Patescibacteriota; class Minisyncoccia; order 2-02-FULL-40-12; family IGHO2-01-FULL-4-A; genus JBBEDS01. The sequence continues at coordinate 1,370 of JBBEDS010000016.1, forward strand.
GCTGAGTCCTCAGCATGTCCTCATCACTCTGGCCAAGATGTCCTATGCCGAACTTGGTTTCGCGGGGCCACCTCGGATTGAGGAGCTTCACGACAGGATCATCCACCTCGGCGGCAAGCCTCTTCCCATGGAGGCGGGTCCGGCTCTTCGGCTGGCGTATCCCAAGGGAAGGGTGTGGCAGTCAAACCTTGAGAAGTTGATGATCCTCACGGATCTTGACGAAGACGACGAGGGAGTCTTCGGACTCCTTGCTCCCGTGGTGGGGAGGCTCAAGCTCGAGTACGGCGCCAGCAACCCTAAGAAGATGGACAGCGACGTCGAGTGGGTCTTCGAGATCGGACGCCAGCTGGTTTCCTGAGCGACCAACAAACAGCACCGTGCGCGTGAATCAACGCGCGCACGGTGTCTTTTTTTATTTCAACTCTTTGTGCAGTTTTCTGTAATAACTGATTGCGAATCTGTGTGCCTCTGAGTCTATTTGCAGCAGTAGATTTTTAGCTGAATCGGAAATGTCTTTCAATGAAATTCTGTTTTTAATAGCCCGGGCATATATATGATCTCCTTTATGTTTGTCATCCTTGGTTAAAGCTACAACCGGGATATTGGTTTTAATCGAATTTAAGACTGATAGGGCGGCATTCAATTGAGGTTTGCCGCCGTCTATTAATATTAAGTCTGGATATATCCATTCACCATGTCTGAATCGACGAGTGAGCACTTCTTTTAACATCGCCACATCATTGGGAGAGTCTGTAGCCCTAATTTTGAATTTTCTATACTCATTCTTATCCATGCGTCCATCCGTGAAGACAACCATTGAACCGGTTGCGAACAATCCTTGAATGTTTGAAATATCATATCCCTCAATGCGTCTAGGCAAACGGGGGAGAGATAGTGACTTCTGCAGGTCGATTAATATTTTTTCTCGTCCGAATATCTCATGGATTATTTTTGCATTCTCAAAGACACTCTTTAATTTCTCTACCTGGCCCCTAATAT
>JBBEDS010000016.1:2468-21825 GCA_040881175.1 Minisyncoccota bacterium
ACTTATCATATTTCTGTGGCTGGTGGGTTATTACTATCTTTGGAAAATCTTCTTTGGTAAAGACGACAAAGAAATATTGTTTGTCGTCGCGTAGCATAATATTGAATTGTGGCCGATTCCTTTTAATGAGTTGAGATTCCAGTATCAGCGCCTCGATTTCTGAATTTGTTTCTTGCCAGTCGACTTTTTCTGCCTGGTTCAGCATTTTGACTATTCTTGAATCGGTTGAGCGCGAGTTGAAGTATGAGCCTACGCGGTTCCTTAAATTCGACGCTTTCCCAATATATAGCACTTCCCCGTTATTTTTACGGAAAAAATACACTCCAGACTTTGTCGGAATGTCTTTTCTGGCAGGCTTATTCATGCTTGACATAATATATTTTATTCAGTGAATTAGCAACTTTTTACTATATTTTCTTTATCCTCTTGACACTATTGCGGTATTCGTATGGGGGGTGTATAAATAAACTACAAGGATAGGACATTGAAAATCGGAAATCACCAAGAGGAGGATCCCGATGAGGAAACCGACACGAATGCTAACCACGGTTGTTTTTTTGCTGTTTGGGACGATCTCTGCTTTTGCTCAAGCTCGGGAGGTGCCTCATTACTTCCCGTCCGGAGTGATCCAGACGACTGACCCCGTGAAGCAGTGGAAAGAATATATGGAAATCCTCGCCGCCACAGGAAAGGCGTACGAGGCTAATTCCAATTTTGCCGCTCCCTTGATGCCCAACGGTGTCAGGGTCGAGCACGAAATCGACGGCAAGAAATTCGTCTTGATTCTGGACCGCCACGCGCGGCTGGACGATGGGCGGATTCGCTTCACTTCGTATGTGGGCCAGGAGCTCATTACCGAGGCGCAACTTCAGACCGTCATCAAGTACACTCTCAAAGAGATCGAAACTGCAGTTGACCTGAACTATGCGTTCTACCAGGACCTTCGAAAGATGGCCATGGAGTCGCTGGCAGGCGAAAGCGGTCTCAATACCTCCGTCGAGGAACTAGAGAAGGTCGTAAAACAGAAAGTTCCGGAAAATCCCAAATTCACTTTCGAGGAGCTGTACTGGCTTCCGAAGAAGATGGAGAAGAAGGACTTCGTGCCCAATGAGATCCATTTGGGCTATGGTCCATATATCCCCGGAGCTATCGGTTTTGCCTGGCTCGACAGCGGTCTGGTTTACCTGACTCCTATCGGCCAAGTGGCAGACTATCTGATGGGCAAGCCTGCTGTTACACAGCATGAGCTGATCCACGCTAACAAGAATCTGCAGTCCATGCCTTTCGCGGAAGCGTTCGATGTGGAATTTGCGGCTTCTATCCCCGAGATGCTTGCGCCGGAAGATCACGTGCGCCTCCAGTTTCATGGCTATGTCTCTGATTTGCGCGAGATGGCCTGGGTATTTTTCGGTCTTGATTACAAGCGGATTAGGAAAGAAATCGTTCAATTCGATGCCGCCGGTAATCTAATGATCGATGAAGTCAAGTTCGCTCACTACGCGAAACTTTACGATCAGGTCAAAGCGGAATACATGAAGTTCTTCCCCAAAGCTATCGGCGAGTTCTATGGCAAGATCATGTTCTGGTCAGCCATGCACGACAAGCTGGTGGACAAGCGGGCAATCTGGAGAATCATGATGCGGAAATACTACGAGCCCACCATTCTCGGTGGACGCGAAGAAACCGCTAAATGGCTCAGAGCCAATGAACAGAACGTCAAAGACGATTCCCAGAAGGCCTGGGATGCTAGCGGCGGAGCTCTCGACAATTCTGACGACGAGCACATGCAAGAACTGACGCGTTTTGCCCGAGTTCTGGGCATCGATCCTAATGACAAGGCTCAAGTCGACAAACTGCTTCGCGAATTCAAGATCAAGCCTGAGGATCTCCGCCAGATGGACGGAGACCAGGTAATGAAATTGGTTCGTGAGATTCTGGACAAAAAGCTCTACTCTAAAGGAGGGGCGCGATGAGGAAATTAACACTAGCTTTTGTTACCTTGGTCGTGCTTCTCAGCACGGCGTGCGTTAAGAACTACCGCGGCGAATTCATGACAATGAGAGATAGCCGCGGTAATACCGAAGAGGAAAAGTTGGCCGCATATTATGATTCTTTCCGTTTCGTGGCTCTCGAGTGGGATAGCGACAAAAACGAATTTCGACCTTCTTTCAAGAAGCTGACCTATGCCAATCTGGAAGATCAGCTGAATGAACGCCTTGAAGACTATGCCCAGATCTTGGATTACAAACAGGAGGACATGGCCAAATTCATCGACCACTTCGGTCTCCGCTCGGAATTCGAGAGAGAAGAAGAGGTTTTGGAGTTGGCTCGGAATCGTGTCCGTGTCGCCAGGATCTACAATAACTTCCAAAAGTTCATGGGTACGCGCTCGAGCTCGAGTAGCTACAGCTACGGCTCAAACCGGCACGACCCCTACGAAAGTTTGGATATCTCTACGATTTACGACCCCAAGGCCATGAAGACCGTCTACGCGTTCGATAGTGAATTGATCAATCGTGCCCGTCAGGACAAGACACTGAAACCAGTCGAAGAATTCGCCTGGACCTCCGATAGGACATATGGGGTCAAAGAGGCAGATCCGGCCAATCCCGATGATCCGAACAAGTTCACGTGGCGTCATGTGAAGATGGGCATGAAGTTCAAGAGCTACAAGGTTATCAGCGATGGCACCGAAAAGCCTCGCGACAACCAGGTAGACTATATTGAAGGCTTCCGGCTGATTGACGGCAAAGAGGAATCTCTGCCGGCATTGAGGCTGTACGTTCTTCAGTATCAATCCGTTCTGGTCATCGACCAGGATAAGGAGAATGAACTGGGCTTCGGATTGCCTGAAGTCGTTGAGAAACTGAGCAAAGTCACATCCGGCATTAGCCTGATGGATGAACGAGTGGTTTCAGTTCTCTTCCCGGACAAACCGAAAGAGAAGAGGGTTAAACCTCCCGAAAAGCCGGAAATCAAGGTTGAGATCGCGACCGTCGGACAACCAGTCGATCTTTGGGAACAATCCAAAGACTCTACAGGCTGGAAGACGCCGATGTACAAAAACAACAGAGGCGACAACTACGATGTCAGAGTCAAATTCGCCAGGCATGAGCATGGCGATGACCCCGATAGTCCCGAGTCGCGTCTACGGCAGATTGAGCACCTCATGAAGAGGTACACGGGTATTAATAAGGCCGTTGAGTATTACAAACCCAAATCCCCGTTCGATACCCGCAATATCTTGCAGGCGGATGACGGAATGGGCAGCGACGGTAAAAGGCTGAGAGTTGAATTCGACAACGGCGAAGAGAAGACCGGTAACGTTACCTCCGGTCAGAACATTTTCACCCAGGAGAATCCCGAGAAGATCGCGTACTCCGACGGTGGCAAACGGTTCGTGGTTTGGGACAAAGACGGCGACGGTACATTCGAAATGCGAATGGAAGTCTCCCTCGATTCCCATACCGGGACAGAAAAATTTGGTGATCTCCAGAAGTAACTTTGTTGCTTCTTCCACAAACACACGGCTTACGAGCCGTGTTTTTACTTCTCCTAATCTTTTGTGATACTGTTTTTCTTGATGGCACCTAACTTAGAAGAAAATATTCTGGCTACTATTGCGTACTATGACGTACTGGATTTTCCTCTCAAAGAAGAGGAAGTATTTAGGTTTTTAATAAATTTCGAACACCTCGATGCTTCAAAGAAGATGAATAAGCCAGCACTCGATGAGGTTAGAAATAGAATGGCTGACCTGATGAAGGCGGGAGCGATAGATAGTGACCAAGGATACTATTTCCTCACTGACAAAAAGTATCTTGCCCCTCTCAGATTAAAAAAAGAGAAAATAGCCCGCGAGAAATGGGCTAAGACATTGAGGGCAGTAAAATGGATCCGCTTGGTTCCGAATGTACGGGCAGTCTTTGCTTCCGGTTCTCTGGCTATCAGTAATACGGATGAGCTGAGCGATCTGGACGTGTTGATAGTGGCAAAACACGGACGTATTTGGCTGACACGTCTTTTCATTACTGTCTGGTTGTCGTTGCTTAGAGTCAGACGTTCAGGTTCGGAAAAAATTGCTCCGGATAAGGTTTGTTTGAACCACTATATCACTGACAAGTCTCCAGGCATTCCATATGGGAGCATGTATAACGCGCAGACATACATTAATCTGGTGCCAATTTTTATCAGAGATGAGGAAACTCTTAAAAATTTCCAGAGAGAGAACGGGTGGGTTTTGACATATGTTTTTGATTGGCCAGAGGCGGTGCAGGAAAAAAAGATCGGTAACGGGTTTGCCGGCATGATCGGCAAAGCAAAAGAATGGTTTTTGAATAATAGATTCGGTGACTTTCTAGAGAATATGGCCAGACGCTATCAGTCGGTGAGGATAGAGAGGAATCCTTTAACTAAAAAAGCCGGTGGCCGCGTCATCTTTACCGATGAGCAGCTGGAATTTCATCCAGAATCGGTGGAGGATAAAATTATTGAGAGGTACAACCAAAGATTGAGAGATCTGGGGTTGTCGCACTTCGCCAAGGAGAAAAACTCAGGGTTGACTTAGCTTTTATTGAGGAGCATCATATTTTTAAGTACGTTTACACTCAAAGGCGAGGTTTGGCATGCATCATCACAGAGAAGATACTCCTAGTAATCCGATTACCGGGTGGTTAATCAAATTTCTGGTCCTTCTAATCGCAGTCCTTTGTCTCATAGCCGTAGTCGTCTTAAGCGCGAAGAAGGTCCAAGGCCAATATCTGCCTCAAGCTGAGATGCCTAAGATCGTCGTTAAGTATTACTATAACTTCCCAGCAGAAGTTAAAGACGTACTCTCTAATAGTATCATCAGTGTTCAGGTTAGGACTGAGACTATGGTCGGCGGAGTTTCCGAGGCCAGAGATACTACTTCGACAGGTTTCGTAGTAGATAACGATGGCTTTGTACTCGCTGCCTTGCATAGCTTCGGAGATGTGCCATCGGCATGGTTAAATAATTCGACCAAGGTAAGGATTTTCGACGGCACTAACTATCTCGATAGCTCCCTGATTGGCATTGATCCTAATGCCGACTTAGTTCTTATCAAGGTTGAGGGGACTAACACCCCCGGGGTAAAGTTTACTAAAAAAGCTGTCGTGATGGCCGAGAACAAGGATAACTTGCCCGACCATTTCTATGCCGTTAGGTTCATGCCTTTCGGTCCCGGTCTATACTTGCCGGTTAAACTGGGGCAGTATCTCCTTGAGACGAATGTCACAGGCGGTCATATACTGCCCATCATGATGGGTGCCGTCGACGGCACTATTGAAGAGGGATTTTCCGGCGGACCGCTGATCGGGCCGGACGGAAAGATCTACGGTGTCATCGTCCGCAGGGGAGAGGCATTTACATATGTCGTGCCGCTTGAGCGAGCGAGTGAATTCATTAGAAAAGGAATCAAAATGTTTAAGGGCGAAGAAGCAACGCCTCCGCCCACTGATGAGCATAAACCAAGCCAGAAGTTATAGCGCCAGCTGCCAAGCTGGCCTTTTATTTAGGGTACTAATTCTCTGCATTTTGATGTATGATCGAAATAATAGTTCGTTCACATCTAAGAGGTTAGAGATGGCATCTACTAGATCTCCCGATGCGAAGAAGCGATATACCGCTTTTATTTCGGTAATGATCTTTATTTCCCTACTCATACTTTTCCCTCAGTACATAGCCTCCGGCGTTGTCTACTACCGTGTGCATATGAATAAACAGCTAGTCCACGAATTTGAAGTTGATAATGATAAAGTCCGTATTTTCATAGAATCCCGCGATGAGGAATTCGTACTAATAGGATCTGTTGAAAAAGTTGAGGAGCTAGTTAGGAAGGCGTATCTGGATTTCAAGCCGCTTCTAGTATCTAGAAGTTGGAAGGAATATAAGGGTGAGCCACCAGGGCAAACTTTTGATCTTCTATTTTTGAACGAGGAAACGTTCGGTTCTTTTGAGCAGCATATGTATGGCGGGCATTACGAATTTAACGCCTTTTTCCACACGTGGCTTAAAACGGCGTATCTACGGGGTGATGGTAATGAGTATGACGTATCTACACGGGGAGGCACTATCAGGCACGAAACTTTCCATTACTTATCAAAGAAATATAATCTTAACTTCGAAGAACGCGCGGCGCAAATTTTCTGAATAGCCTTTTAGGCTATTTTTTCATGCCAATCTTGACTAGGAAAATATATTTTGTAAGATGTAGCTATCAGCACTCTCTGGTCGAGATTGCTAATCAGCTGGCCTTAGGTTGTAGGTTTTCGGCTTTAGACCATCTAATGCCTAAAGCTCAGCATCTAATGCCGGGAATATATATGAAGATAAAACCATTAGGCGACAGGGTTCTGATAGAACCGCTTCGCGAGGAGAAGAAAAGGGGAGGTATAATTTTACCTGATACCGTAGAAAAAGAGCGACCCGAACAGGGCCGTATAGTGTCCGTTGGCCCAGGCAGGGTAGATGATGACGGAAAGAAGGTCCCTATGAATGTGAAGAAGGGTGATAAGGTTCTATTCACAAAGTATGGACCTAATGAGATAAAGGTCGACGAGAAAGAGTACCTAATAGCCAAAGAGGAAGATATCCTGGCGGTTATTGAATAACCCAGATATCACTTTCTTTGATATATATTTAAAACATGGCTAAACAAATTCAATATAAAGAACAGGCAAGAGAATCTTTGAAGCGTGGTGTCGACAAGATTGCCAATGCGGTCAAAGTAACCCTAGGTCCCAAAGGCAGAAATGTCGTCTTGGATAAAGGTTTTGGCGCACCGACTATTACCAAAGATGGTGTCACTGTCGCTAAAGGCATTGAGCTGAAAGATAAATTTGAAAACATCGGCGCCGAGTTGGTTAAAGAAGTCGCTTCGCAGACTGGAGATATCGCTGGTGACGGTACGACTACCGCTACGGTGTTAGCCCAGGCAATAGTCGCCGAGGGTTTCAGCGCAGTTAACTCCGGTGCGAACCCGATGGTTCTCAAGAAGGGAATGGACAAGGCAGTCGAGTGGGTGATCAAAACTTTAAATCAGAGCAAGAAGAGCGTCAGCGGCTACGAGAAGATTAAAGAAGTCGCCTCAATCTCCGCTAATGACTCCGAGATCGGCACCCTCATCGCCGACGTATTTAAAGAAGTCGGCAAAGACGGCGTTGTCACCGTAGAAGAGTCACAGACATTTGGTATGGAGAAAGAGATCGTAGAGGGTATGCAATTTGATCGCGGCTACATATCGCCATATATGGTTACCAACCCCGAGAGAATGGAGTCAGTATATGAGGATCCATATATCCTAATAACAGACAAGAAGATTTCTTCGATTCAAGATATTATCGGTTTGCTCGAGAAACTATCCAAGGCTGGCAAGCGTGATCTTGTAATCGTAGCTGAAGATGTTGACGGTGATGCACTGACGACATTAGTGGTCAATAAATTGCGCGGCAACTTTAATGCGCTGGCTATAAAGGCGCCCGGATTCGGAGACCGCAAGAAGGAGATGCTGGAAGATCTGGCAATCGTAACTGGCGGTCAGGTGATCTCCGAAGAGAGGGGCCTAAAGTTAGAAAGCGTAGAAGTAAACATGCTCGGCCGTGCTCACAGAGTTGTAGCTGACAAAGAGAAGACAGTGATTGTCGCTGGCAAGGGGAAGAAGGCAGATATTGATAAGAGAATCTCTCAATTGAGAAAGCAAATTGCCGAAACCAAATCCGATTTTGACAAAGAAAAACTTCAGGAAAGATTAGCCAAGTTGGCCGGTGGTGTTGCTGTCATTAAAGTTGGTGCCGTAACTGAAACTGAGCTCAAAGAAAAGAAATTCAGAATTGACGATGCGGTTGCCGCTACTCGTGCTGCTTTGGAAGAGGGGATAGTCCCTGGCGGAGGCATCGCACTATTCGAAGTAGCCAAGGGTCTGAATAACAAGGTTGCCGGCGTTTCGGAATTCGGAGATGAGGCCAAGGGCGTAGCCATAATCAAGGCAGTGCTTGAAAAGCCGCTTAGGGCCATAGCCGAGAACTCTGGCAAGGATTCAAACGAGGTCATCGAGAAGATATCTACATTACCCGTCGGTATGGGCTTCAATGCTGCTACCGGTGAATATGTGGATATGATCAAAGAGGGCATTATCGATCCTCTCAAAGTCGTAAAGACTTCATTGGTGAACGCAGCCTCTGTAGCATCCCTGATTCTAACGACAGATGTGGTGGTGACAGACATTCCTGAGTCAAAAGAAGAGAAGGACTCTTCGCAAATGCCACCTGAATACTAGCCTAAATCAAAAACCCCCGACGAAGGGGTTTTTGATTTGCAGGGACATAAAAAATATTTTTGACAACGTTGCCGAGATAAACTTCTAATTTTAAAATTAGACCAATGGCGGTCATAAGAGTCAGTGGCAATCCGGGTTCAGGCAAGACTACTGTGTCAAAACGACTGGCGGAGTTTTTGGGTTACGAATACACATATACTGGTGGAATATTCAGAGATATGGCTAAGGAGCATAACCTTTCGATAGAAGATTTCTATCACAAATTAAAAACTGACGAGGAGCTTGAGAGAAGTGTGGATACCCGCCAGGTAAAGCTGATGAGCCAGCAAGACAACTTGGTGGTAGAGGGCAGGATGGCGCCCTTTCAGGCTTGTCCGTTCGAGACTATAAATATCTTCATTAAGGTGGAGCCAGTCGAGGGAGCCAGAAGACAAACAATGAGGCCGGAGAATAGAGACCACACCTTGGAGAGTATGATGAAGCTTTCTAAAGAAAGAGTGGACAATGAAAAAAAGAGATACTACTACCTGTATAAGATAGCGAACCATTTGGATGAAGATAAATTTGATATTGTGGTAGATACAACTAACTTGTCGCCTGAACAGGTATTTGAAGAAATTGTAAGTAAATTAGGCAAATTGGGCCTTGAGGTCAGGCAAGCTTAACCACTTTTGTGAGTGGATAAGATTTATGCTAAATTAAAGACATATGAATACCTCACTCATTGTTTTAATAATAGTAGTTGTCGTTGGGCTTTGGCTTGTCGGCGCCTTTAATGCTCTGGTCAGATCCAGAAACAGGGTAAAAGAATCCTGGTCTGATATTGATGTGCAATTAAAGAGGAGATACGACCTCATCCCTAATCTTGTAGAGACGGTAAAAGGCTATTCTGTGCACGAGAAAGAAGTGCTTGAAAATGTGGTTAAGGCTCGTTCTGCGGCTATGGGTGCCGGTACCGTCAAGGAGCACAGCCAGGCAGAAAATATGCTATCCGGCGCGTTGAAGAATCTTTTTGCTTTATCTGAAGCTTACCCCAATCTCCGTGCTTCAGAGAACTTTGCCAAGCTTCAGGATGAATTAGCCGATACTGAAAACAAGATTCAGGCAGCCCGCAGATTCTACAACACCAACGTCATGACTCTAAACACTCAGATAGAACAGTTCCCAACGAATGCCGTCGCTTCGATGTTCGGATTTAAGAAAGAAGCATTCTTTGAGTTGGAATCCAAAGAGGAAAGAGAGCCTGTCAAAGTTTCCTTCTAATTTTTTAAAATGATTTTATAAACTCTCTATGGTTTTAAACAAAACCAAATATCTATTTATTGCAGGTGGCGTAATGTCCGGAGTGGGCAAGGGAGTCGCCACCGCCTCTATTGGCCGTATTCTTAAGGAATACGGCTATTCTGTTACTGCAGTTAAAATTGACCCATATATCAATGTAGATGCCGGTACCATGAACCCGGTAGAGCACGGTGAGGTATTTGTTACCGAGGATGGATTAGAATGCGATCAGGATATAGGCAATTACGAAAGATTTCTGGATACCAATATTCTGCGAAGCAACTATATGACCACCGGCTCGGTATACCAGGCGGTCATACAAAGAGAACGCAATCTGGAATATGACGGCAGGTGTGTGGAGGTTGTGCCGGATATTCCCAATGAAGTGATTAATAGGATCAAGGGTGCGGGTAAAGCAAATAGGGCGGACTTTGTTTTGGTTGAAATCGGCGGAACGGTGGGAGAATACCAGAATCTGATATTTCTTGAGGCTGCTAGGATGATGAAATTAGCAGAGCCTTCCAATGTGATGTTTGCCATGGTCAGTTTTTTGCCGGTGCCGAGCATGATCGGAGAGATGAAAACAAAACCCACCCAACACGCGGTCAGGACTCTCAATATGGCCGGCATCCAGCCCAATATGATAATAGCCAGATCATCGGTGCCGATAGATAATACCCGCAAAAAGAAGATCTCCATATTTTGCAATGTTAATGAGCGCGATGTAGTTTCCGCTCCGGATGTTAAATCTATCTATGAGATACCGATTAACTTTGAGAAAGATAAGCTAGGGGAGAGGATTCTGGCTTACTTCAACCTCAAGAAGACCAAAAAAGATTTTAAGGAATGGAATAAATTTGTCAGAAAGGTAAATGACGATAAATTACCTGAGGTTAAAATCGGGGTGGTGGGCAAATATTTCTCAAGTGGCGATTTCGTATTAGCCGATTCATATATTTCCGTGATCGAGGCCATAAAGCATACAGCCTGGAATTTGAACAAGAAGCCGGTTGTCACTTGGCTGAATGCTGAGAAGTACGAAAAGAACCCCAGGGCCCTTTTCGAGCTAAAACAATTCGACGGTATTGTTGTCCCGGGAGGATTCGGTACAAGGGGCATAGAGGGGAAAATAAATGTCATAAACTATGTCAGAAAAAACAATATTCCTTTCCTCGGTTTGTGTTACGGATTGCAGTTGGCGATTGTTGAATTCGCAAGGAATGTGTGCAATCTTAAGGGTGCCCATACGACGGAAATTAAGAATAACGCGGCCCATCCCGTCGTATGCACTATACAAGAGCAGCTGGCTAATTTGGCCAATAAAAATATGGGCGGGACTATGCGTCTTGGCGGATATGTTTGTGAGCTGAAAAATAAATCTTTGGCTCACAAGTTGTACGGTTCAGATATGATCTCTGAGAGGCATAGGCACAGGTATGAGGTTAATAACAAATATGTCGGAGATTTTGAGAAAAACGGCTTAGTAATCTCAGGTATTAATCCCAACAAGAATCTGGTTGAGATAATAGAGCTACCGAAGCACAAATTTTTCATGGCTACTCAATTTCATCCGGAACTCAAATCCAGGCCGCTCAGTCCTCATCCTATTTTTGCGGGGTTCATAAAGGCCGCAGCAAGTAAATAATGGTAGATCTATACAAACACAAAGATAGTAATATTCGGAAAACTTGGCTGCTAATGACGGTGTTTTTAGTTTTAGTAATAGCTGTTGGTTTTGCGATAAGTTATTTCATGCAAAGCGGCATAATTTTATACATAGCTGTTGCCGTGGCTATTATCATGAACCTGGTAGCGTACTGGAATTCTGACAAAATAGCATTGTCCTGGTCCGGAGCTACGCCGATAAAAAGAGAAAATCATTTGGAGCTTTTTAGGATAGTGGAGAACCTCTCCATTACTGCCGGTTTGCCGATGCCAAGACTTTACATTATGCACTCGCCGCAAATTAACGCCTTTGCTACCGGACGTGATCCGAACCATGCGGCAATTGCTGTGACCGAAGGCGCTCTTTCAAGGCTGGAAAAGGCAGAGTTGGAAGGAGTCATAGCCCATGAGCTGTCGCATATTGGCAATAGAGATATTTTGGTTTCAACGGTTGTTGTGGTTTTGGCCGGAGTGATAGCCATCATGACCGACATATTTTTAAGGGTCGGTTTGTTTGGCGGCAAGGGAGATGACAATCGTGGCGGTGGGGGTGTAATGTTGCTCATCTCGCTCTTGATGTTTATACTCGCCCCAATAGCCGCCAGTCTCATACGCAACTCAGTTTCCAGAAAAAGAGAGTATCTGGCGGATTCATCCGGCGCTCTCTTGACTCGTTATCCTGCCGGTTTGGCTAGTGCTTTGGAAAAGATCGGTAACGACCATAATCACATGCACAAAGCACATAACGCTACGGCCCATCTATTTATCTCCTCGCCTTTCAAAGGCAAGGAGAAAGCGGGTTGGTTCGTAAAATTGTTCAGTACTCACCCTCCGGTAGAGGATAGGATTAGGATACTGAGGGGCATGGAAGTTAAATAACATAAATGGAAAGACAAAACTCAAAAAAAGAGCTTGATTTTAAAGGCAAGAAAGTACTTGTTTTCGGTTTGGGACTTTTGGGCGGAGGGGTAGCCACTACAAATTGGCTGATCAAACACGGAGCGGTAGTTACTGTTACCGACTTGAAAGATAAGGATCAGCTGGAGCATTCTCTGGAGAACATTAAAGGCAAAGTTAAGCTGAGTCTTGGAGGGCACAAAGACGAAGATATTAAAGACAATGACATTATTGTCATCAACCCGGATGTACCGATAAATAATCGTTTCGTTGAGTTGGCTAGAAAGTTAGGAAAGACAGTTGAAAACGAAGCCACCATTTTTTATAAATCAACAACCAGGCCAATTATCGCTATTACCGGCACTCGCGGGAAAACTACGACTGCAAATTGGGCCGGCCACTTTCTTAAGGCTAAAAAGAAAACCATAGTAACCGGAAATTCATATATTGAACCGATGATGAAGGCCCTGGATAAGGTGGGTAAATACTCAGTTGTCGTAAATGAGCTGCCTTCGTTTCAGTTGGAGCTGTTTGATGAAGTCTCGGAAGCTCCCGAGATCGCTGTGATAACTAATATTTATCAGGACCATTTGAATAGACATGGTTCGTTAAGGAATTACGCTAACACAAAGGCGAATATTTTTAGGAGCCAATCTTCTGATCAGAATTTGATCTTGAATTACGACAACGACTGGACAGAATTCTTTTTAAAACAGAAACCCAAGTCAAAGATTTGGTTCTTCTCTCTCCTGACTTTGCCGAAACAGCTTAACGGAGTTTTCTATAAAGACGACACAATATATTTCCAATCAAACAGGGAAGTTAAGAAAGCCCTGGACGTAAAAGGTTTCATTGAAAAGTGGGGAGGTCATAACCTGCAGAATCTGCTTGTCAGCAGTTTGGCCGCACATTTAGGCGGAATCTCTTGGCCCATAATCCAGAAGAACATTAAGACACTGCCTCAGGTGCCATTTAGACAGGAAGTAATCTTTGAGAATGAACAAATCAGGGTTGTTAACGACACAGCGGCAACTTCTCCCGACGGCGGCATAGCTGCGGTAAAAAGATTCGGTTCTCCCAGTTGCGTCCTAATCACCGGGGGGACTGACAGGCAGCTAGACTATTCTCAATGGGCCAAGGTGGTTCCTAAATTTGTTAAGCCCGAAAACATTATCATGATTGATGGCAGCGCTACTGGCAAAATGCTGGCTGTCCTGGGAAGCAAGGGTCACAAAATCAGGGTATTTAACACTCTGGAAGAGTGTGTGGTCGCAGCTTTAAGTAGGTTATCCGGCCATTCTGGGGCAACTCTTCTTTTTTCCCCAGCCTCAAAGAGCTTCGAGAAATTTAAGAACGAGTATGATAGGGGAGATAAATTCAATAAATTGATAGGAGAGAAGCTGAAGTAGAATTGACTAAATTGGCTTCTGTGTTAAACTAACTCAACGATCTTTCACAACCAGGAGGTAAGGATATGACGTGTTTGAGTGAAGCGAAGATTGAAAATGGCATGAGAATTTTGGTGGATAGCATTTTTGTCGGAGGCACCGAGCTTCCGATTACTACGCTTTTCCCCCAGGATTTCGAAAATGCTAATCTGAACCGGATTCTGATCGCCTACGGCGGAACCAAGGACGAGCTGTTTAGCGACAAGGTCAAGAATTTCTGGGGCCCTGTCCTGACCGGTCTCGGTTTCGTTGTTCACTGTTTCGACTACCGAAGCAATCTGAATGCGTCCAGATTTTATGAGTACGGTCTTAACGACAGACTTATCGATTTGGCCAGCGTATCCGCGGGCTTAAAGGGAAGTTTTTTCGGCCGTTCTATCAGCAACCCGTTCTCTTCTTTTCCCCTGTCGATCATGGGTGTCAGCATGGGTGGCTATCTGGCCGCTTTTGTTGCCGCTGAGTTCGCGGGCATAATTGATAAGTTGATCCTGGTGGCGCCGGCGGCATATAATGACGCTGCCTTGTCCCCGGACATAAAGTTCGGTCCGGATTTCAGTCAGATCATTCGGCGACCCAATAGCTGGCGAAGCAGTTCGGTTTTTTCTCGCGCCGCTCCCAAGATCAAGGCTGATTGTCTGATTGTTACCTTTGAAAATGACGATGTGGTGCCGAGCCTGATCCCGACTCTGTACGTCAGCAACCTCTCCTCGGCCGTACAGGGCGCTCGTTTCATCGAGTCCAGAGTGGTCACGGGAAGCCCCGGTCACAAAGGGACCTTCGACAACACTGACAGGCGTGACAAGATCGCCCGCCTTATCTCCGATTTCTTTACCGGGTAAGTGTTACCCGACTGACCGCCAGCCCGCGCTGGCGGTTTTCTTTTGGAAAAACTTGGCACCTTTGCCTTCGCCACGCAATTGATACGAATGGATTCCTAATCTGAAGTGTCCTCTGGGTACTTTTTTAATTTCTTGAGGTTTTGTAATAAATGGGGTATTTTAATGCTAACAGGAGGAGTCGCATAGTGGTCTAGTGCACGCGCCTGGAAAGCGCGCGAGCGCAAGCTCTCGTGGGTTCGAATCCCACCTCCTCCGCCAGTTAGGAAATAACACATATGTCATACGAGAAGCCACAACTAAATAAAGACGAAGATGTTAAACCTGAAGTCGGGGAAGAATTAAGGAGCTTGAATGCTCAAGTCGGGCAGGACTTGAGAGAAGACGAAAGTTTAATGGAAGAATTGCACAAGTTAAATCAGGAAGTTTCTAAAAATCTTGATCCAGAAAAACAGAAAGCTAAAACTGAGCTTCTTAAGTTGAGAACTCTGGAATTACGAATAGACGTCATCCTCACTAGTTTAAATAACCTGATTGATCTAGAGGATACTAATGGCGAGATGATGGCGGACGGGAGTATGGATATTGAGAGTATTGTGAGTAAGTTAAGTGTGAGGAAGGAAGAGATAAAGACAGAGATGGAAGAGAAGGAGGGGAAAGTAAAGGCCATGAACCTTTAATTGACCCGAGGACCGCTTCTTGCTAGATTTCATCTAGACGCGAACTTTTAAAAGGAGGATTCGTATGCCGATAGCAGAATACTTTGAAAAAGACGAATCTGCTCCTGGCGGCGGATATAAATGGGTCGTCTCCAGCGGGACGGAAGATCAAGTTATTATTAAGAAAGACATGGAAGGCAAAGAGGTAGAACGTTGGACTTTCAAAAATTATGATATTCCTCACGCATCAAGTGTGATGATCATAGGGTTCATTCTAGGCCTGAGGGAGGGCGCTAAAAATGCCCTGAAGTACTCAAGCACCTCCACTATTCAATAAATAATCTTAGCTCCATCCGGGGCTTTTAAAATCCATATAAATAGGGTATAGTAAAAGGATATATGTCAACCGTTACGGAACAAATAAAGGAACGGGTGGATGTCGTTGACCTAATTTCCAGCTATTTAAAATTGCAGAAGTCGGGAGTGAACTATAAAGCGCGTTGCCCTTTCCATAATGAGAAGTCCGCGTCTTTTTTTGTTTCACCCGAAAGACAGATCTGGCACTGCTTCGGCTGTTCAGCCGGCGGTGACATATTCGGTTTCGTAAAACAAATCGAGGGCATAGAGTTCCCTGATGCATTGAGGACTCTGGCTGCTAAGGCTGGTATAGAATTGGATCGCAACTCTAGACAAGAGTTCAGAAGCAACAGGACTAGCTTGTATGAAATCACAGATTTAGCGATGAAGTTTTTTGAAAAGCAGCTGCATGACTCGCTTTCTGGCAAGAAAATTGTTACATATTTGCACGATAGAGGTATGGCAGATGAGACTATCAAGAAATTCAATCTCGGTTATGCGCCGGATTCATGGGATGCTTTGTCAGATTTTCTTGGAAGAAAGTTCAGCTCCAAAGATATATTTGATGCTGGGTTGACCGTAAAAAAAGAAAAGGGTGGGGGATACTATGATAGATTTCGATCAAGGATAATATTTCCGATCATGGATTTGAGCGGTAGGGTCGTGGGATTTACGGGTAGAATATATTCGAGAGATAAAAAAGACGAAGAGGGTGCTAAATATATTAACACTCCGCAAACTTCGATTTATGATAAGAGTAAAGTGCTATACGGCCTAGATAAGGCCAAACTGGATATCAGGCGCAATGACAGGTGTCTGGTAGTAGAGGGCAATATGGACGTAATTATGTCGCATCAGGTCGGAGCGACAAACGTTGTCGCCTCATCGGGCACAGCCCTTACTGATGGACATTTAAAAATTTTAAAAAGATATACCGACAATCTTGATCTTTGCTTTGATGCAGACGCAGCCGGCACAATGGCTACGGACAGGGGAGTCGATCTGGCTCTAGCCAGAGGCTTCAACGTCGGTATAGTTTCGATAGATGAACCGGATTTAAAAGATCCGGCTGACTATGTAAAGAAATACGGTCCCAAGTGGTCTGAATATGCAGCCAAGTCCAGACCATTCATGGAATTCTATTTCGAGACGGCTAAAAAGACGCTGGATATTACTACGGCTTTAGGCAAAAAACTAATGGCTCAGAAATTGATGCCATTCCTGGCGTCTATGACAAATAAGATAGAGAGATCGCACTGGCTGGGAGAGCTCTCAATGGCGTTGAAGTTGAAGGAAGAAGTCCTGGTTGAAGAGATCGCGAAGGTAAGGCCAAAGGGCCAGGAAGAGGAGGAAGCCGTCCCAAGTGTTACGAAGGAAAGTCCCCTAGATGTAATGGAGGAGGGTCTTCTCGCTTTGACCATGAAAAAGCCCGAGTTAGCTCAGAATATATCAACTGAATTTGAGCAGTTTCTCTCGGGCAAAGTAAAAGAGCTACTTGCTAACATGAAGAGCAAGGAGGGGGACAAGATAGTAGCCCAGCTGACATCAACGGTTGATCCCAGCCTAGCCATGAGCCTGGAATTCGTGTATCTTAAGTCCCAGGAATTCTGGAAGGATATAGACGACAAAG
Source organism: Minisyncoccota bacterium (assembly GCA_040881175.1). Lineage (GTDB taxonomy): Bacteria > Patescibacteriota > Minisyncoccia > 2-02-FULL-40-12 > IGHO2-01-FULL-4-A > JBBEDS01. The sequence continues at coordinate 19,538 of JBBEDS010000016.1, forward strand.
AATTAGAGCTGGAGTTTAATAAAATATTGAATCAAATAAAAAGGAAGAAAATATCGGCCCGTTTGGCTGATCTGGAATACGACATCAAGTCGGCCGAAAAAAGCCGTGACAAACAACGTTTGGTGGCGCTGACGGCAGAGTTTTCGAAGATCTCAAGGGAATTACCCCAATAACCAAGCATTAGGACAGTTTCGATTGTCCTCTGCTTTTTATACTTATGCCAGCAAAAAAGAAGAAAGTTAAAAAGACAAAAAAGGCCAAGCCGAAAAAGAAGACAGTGGAAAAGGCTAAACCTAAAAAGAAAAAGGCCAAGTTGAAGACGGTCAAAAAGAAGAAGGTTGTCAAAAAGAAAACCGCAAAGAAAACCAAGGGCAAAGCAAAGAAAGCTGCTAAGAGAACGAAGAAACCCGTAATTACGGAAGACGCGATTTTAAATTTGATTAACAAGGGCCGTCATCGCGGATTTGTTACTGAGTCCGAAATTTTAAACACCTTCCCTCAGATAGAGAAGGACATAGAGGGATTGGAGCAGCTCTATGAGAGGCTCGAGTCTTCTAATATTAATATCGTAGACACGGGCAAGGTTTTTGCTGAGGAAAGAGTAAAGGAACATGAGGATAAGAAGAAACTAGAAACGGAACAAATAGAAGCTGGATCAGACTCAGTTCAGATGTATTTGCGGGAGATAGGACAATATCCATTGTTGAGGGGCGAGGAAGAGGCTGAGCTGGCCAAAAGAATTGAAAAAGGCGAAGAGGCTGCTAGACAGAAATTAATGGTTTCAAATTTAAGATTGGTGGTCTCTATAGCCAAGAAATATGTCGGTCGTTCACCTAACCTGACATTGTTGGACCTGATACAGGAGGGCAATATTGGCCTTTCCAGAGCAGTAGAGAAATTTGACTATAAACGAGGATTTAAATTCTCAACCTATGCCACCTGGTGGATTAGGCAGGCCATTACTCGTGCTTTAGCAGATCAAGCTCGTACTATCCGTATTCCGGTTCACATGATTGAGACTATCAATAAGTACCAGCAGGTGGTCAGGAGATTGGTGCAGGACTTGGGCCGTGAACCACTGCCTGAAGAGACCGCAGCAGAGATGGGCGTGGATGTAGATAAAGTGAGACATATCATTAAGATATCACAGGATACAGTCTCTCTTGAGGCTCCTGTTGGTAGTGATGATGACGAGGGCTCTCTTCTATCTGACTTTGTAGCCGATGAAGATACCGTGTCCCCAGAAACTCTTGCTGGCCGACGCATACTGAAAGATCATCTAAATGAAATTATTAACGACCTATCACAGAGAGAGCAGAAGATATTAGAGATGAGATTCGGACTGAAGGATGGTGTTACTCATACTCTTGAAGAAGTCGGAAAGGTATTCGGCGTTACTCGTGAGCGTATTCGTCAGATTGAGGCCAAGGCACTGGATAAGATCAGACAACATCACGGAGTAGGCAAATTAAGAGGATATTAGAAACAAAAGGGCCCCGCGTATGCGGGGCTTGTGGTTAGTGGCAGGCCCTGCAGCGGGCCTGATAGATGTCTTTGTCTCCAATCTCGACTTGCTCGGTTGAACCACCGACTTTTTTAGTGAATATGGCATTCTCCGGAAGCTGTCTGCATATCTCACAGACAGCTTTCAGTTTAATAACTTCGTCGGCTATAGCCATAAGTTTCGGCATCGGACCGAAAGGTTTTTTCTGGTGATCCATGTCGAGACCAGCGACTATTATCTTGAAATCTGTCGCTCGTTTTTCTTCCAACAGATCATTGACTAGCTCTACTGCCCAGTCCTCAAAGAACTGGGCCTCGTCCATAGCCAGCACGTCGCATTTGTTCTGCTCGAGTAAATCATAGACTTCAGCGGCTGAGCTGACTGAGTGAGCTGGGAAGGTAGAGAGCTTTTCGAATTGTTTGTCGCATTTCTTTGTGCGAGCTGCAATCTCTTGATTGGTGCGAGTATCTACTTTGGGTTTGATTACCACAATGCTTCTTTTGGCTATCTCGATAACCTCAAGAGTCCGGATCAGCTCTTTGCTTTTACCGGAAAACATTGGGCCAGTGATGACGGTTAGTGTAGCAGCCATGTATATATCTCCTAGAGAAAACAAAAAAGAGCTGAGGCTATTCTAACAAAATATTGTTTTCATTAACAACCTTGAATTTTATATGATTTGTTGTTAAAATATCCGCATAATTTAATATTCCGGGATAGCTCAATGGTAGAGCGGCTCCCTGTTAAGGAGATGGTTGCAGGTTCGAGTCCTGCTCCCGGAGCC
>JBBEDS010000017.1:0-20369 GCA_040881175.1 Minisyncoccota bacterium
CTGTAAATCGGCAGCAATACTGCAGACACCAAAACTCCAACTCCAAGACCCAGGACCAAGATAAGGACGGGCTCTATCAGTTGGGCCAGATTCTGTATGTCATTCTCAGCTTCTGATTTATAGAATTTAAAGATGTTCTCAAGCATGAAATCAGTACGGCCAGTCCTCTCACCAATGGAGAGCATCGAAGGTACGAGTACCGGAAATGCATCATACTTTTCAAATACTTCAGATATACTTCCCCCGCCCTGCACATTCTCACGAGCCTCAAGTAGTATGGCTTTGTAAATAGAATTTCCGACAATATCTCCAGTAATTTCCAGGCTCTCCAGTATGGGCACTCCGGCTTTGATCAAAGTTGATAATGTCTCGGCTATTCTGGCCAAATATACATTTCTTGTAACCCTGCCAAACTGGGGTATTCTAATTTTTAAGTTATCAAACCACTCCCTCCCCGCAGGGGTTTTGATGTATGAGAACAAGCCAAGAACGAGAAAAATGAGCAGAGCTATGATAAGAATGATATAGCGATTAAAGAATTCAGTTACCTGTATGAGGATCTGCGTTGAAATAGGGATATCTTGGATGCCGGCATCCTCAATGATTGTCAAAAGTTGGGGCAATACGGTAGTCATCAATATTATAGTCACGACAACCATAGCGAAAAGAACAAAGGCCGGATATGCCAATGCACCCTTAATCTTGGAGTTCAGCGATGCGCTTCGCTCAAGATAGTCTGCTAAATACAAAAGAGATGTTTGTATCTTTCCAGCCACTTCACCGGCGCGAACCAAACTGACATAAAAAGTGCCGAAGACTTTCTCATGTTCGTTCAAGGCGACAGACAGGGTCGCTCCGCCCTCAATCGAGTTAGCAACGTCGGAAATTATTTTTTTAAAAGATGGCTTCTCGGCTTGACGCTCTAAGGTATGGAGTCCTTCAACCAACGGAATATCGGCTTCGACTATCGTCGCCAGTTGTCGAGTAAACAAAACCACGTCTTTTTGATTAGGCCTGCTAAAAGCAGAGGCTAGATCACGCTCAAATAAACCCCTTCGGGCAACATCCAAACTTAAAATGACCAAATTTCTCTGGTGTAGTACGTTTACCGCCTGATCTTCAGATGGAGCCTCTACTTTTCCTTCTACTAGCTCCCCCTGCTGATTTTTAGCTTGGTAAATAAAGTCCATTAATGCAAAAGTGTGTTTAACTCTTTCGGATTTAAGGAATAGAATTCCGCCTGCTCAAGAGATATCTCTCCCCTACGAACAAGGTCTGTCAGTGAACGGTTTAATGAAATCATGCCTACATCAGAACCGGTATCAATGGCTAAGTTAAGTTGCTGACTCCTATTCTCTCTAATTAAATTTCTGACTGCTGTATTAGCCACCATGACTTCCGTAGCAGGGATTAATCCCCCCTTGATACGAGGTATCAATCTTAAGGAGATAACTCCTGATATTGTATTTGAAAGCTGCTTAATTATCTGCGGTTGTTGGGCAGGCGGGAAGATGTCTATTATTCTCTCGATTGTCTGCGCCGCATTATTAGTATGCAACGAAGCAAAAACAAGATGACCAGTCTCAGCTGCGGTCACGGCAGCACTAACTGTCTCATAGTCCCTCATCTCTCCTACCATTACTACGTTCACATTTTCTCTAAATGTCGAACGTAAAGCAGCGCCGAATGAAAGAGTGTCCATAAAAAGCTCACGCTGGTCAATTATACTTTTGTCCGGAGTGAATATGTATTCAATAGGATCCTCTATAGTGACAATCTTCTCTGCCCTCTCGTGGTTAATCTGATCAATCAAAGCAGCCATAGCGGTAGACTTGCCGTGTCCGTTCGGACCGACAACCAAGACAAAGCCCTGCGATAGTTTACTGAAAACATTGACCACAGGCGGTAGATTCAACTCCTCCAACGTCCTGATCTCTACGGGAATAAAACGGAATGTAGCTGCAAAGTTGCCCCTGGTCTGATAAGTATTAACCCTGAATCGGAATTTAGAATTTACTTCATAGGCAAAATCGGCCTCTTTATTAGCCAAGAATTTAGCCATTCTCTCTTCCCCCAAAACAGCCTTGACTACATTCTCGATGTATTGCTGATCCAGTATTTTTCGATCATTTAAAGCTATCAGCCGTCCATCTATACGAACTGTAGGGAAAACACCGGGAGACAAATGTAAATCTGATCCGCCCTTTTCGGCGGCAGATAATAGTAGCTCATCGATTTGTTTCTTGTAGTCATCCATAGTTTCTAGGCCTCGAGATTGGCTCCGGTCGTCCCTTCTGAAGATTGCGCTACCTGGAAGAGCTCTTCTAAAGATGTCATTCCGTGCAGCACTTTTATTATACCATCCTGGAACATCGTAATCATCCCCTGCCTCTTGGCTTCTTTTCTGAATTCTTCTTCGGAAATATTGGTTAAGATGATTCTCTCAACTTCATCTGTCATAGCTAGAGTCTCAAAGATAGCGATACGTCCTTTGTAGGCATTTCCATTGCAGTCTTTACATCCCTCACCGGGTCTGTAGATGACAAAGTTATCCGTCGGCAAATCCTTCTTTTGATCCGGTGGTACTTCTTTCAGGGCCTCAGAGATGGTATGCGCTTCTCCGGTATTTGCTTTGTCTTTAATCTTGCATGAGGCGCATAATTTTCTTAACAATCTCTGAGCTACGGCTAAATTCAAAGTTGGCGCTATTAAGAATTTCTCAACGCCCATGTCTATCAATCTGGGAATGACACCAATAGTGTCATTGGTGTGCAAGGTAGAGAGCACGACGTGACCAGTCAATGCGGCTTGGGTAGCCAAGCCTGCCGTTTCACCGTCTCGAATCTCTCCAACCATGATAACGTCTGGGTCCTGACGCAGAATATGGCGCAACCCATTAGCAAAGGTGTATCCAATTTCTTCGTGAACTTGTGATTGATTTACTCCCTCAATATAGTATTCAACCGGGTCTTCCATAGTATTAATATTGATCTCATCGCTGTTAATCTCGCGCAATATCGCAGCCAATGTCGTTGACTTACCAGAACCAGTGGGACCGGTAATTAGTATCTGCCCGAATGGCTTGACCATATTCTCTCTGACAAGATCTAGCGATCTACCCTCGAGTCCGAGATCCGTGAGCTTAATGTTTCCCACTAGAGGATCCAAAATTCTCATTACCACCTTCTCGCCATTCTTGGTAGGAAAGGTCGAAACACGAAAATCTACTCTTCTGTCCCCTATCGTCGTAGAAAACCTACCGTCCTGTGCTAATCTAGTCTCGTCTATCTTTAGATCTGACAAAATCTTTACTCTGGTAACCAAGGCCGCTAACAGACTGGCAGGCAGGGATAAAACGATACGCAGAAGTCCGTCAATACGGAATCTGATCCTAATCCTGTCTTCAAGAGGTTCAATGTGAATGTCGGAAGCTCGAGTTTCAACGGCGTGCTTTACCACGGTTGCGATAATCCTGGTTACCGGCGCTTCCGCAGTAATCTCTTCTAGACCGCCGGTCTTGTCACTAATTTTGAGTTCTTTTTTGGAAAGTTCCTCCGAGATAGATTCTAGCGCCTTACCAACCTCTGTAGTCAGGGTTTTGTATGCTCGGCTTATGGCGTTAAAATCTTTATAGCTGACCAGATACTTTTCGATGGACAGGCCCCTATCAGACGCGATGAATTTTAAAGCTTCCAGTGCGTCTATATTCTCGGGGTTTACGAGTCCAACGCGAAGCACCCCTCCCTCTTTTGAAAAAGGGATTAGTTTATAGAAGTTTACGATGTTCTCCGGCATCTCTTTCGAGAGTTCTTTATCTATTTCTATACCAGAAAGATCTACCATCGGGAGTTGGTAGATCTCTGATTTGAGCTGCAAGAGGACGTCGTCGCTAATCAGTGCACGCTTGACCAATATCTCTCCGAGGTCTTTTTGATCAGCTACTGCTTCTTTCTCGACATCGTCAATAACTTCCTGAGTTAGGAGTCCCCTATTAACAAGTTCTTCAACTAATAGTTGTGGAGTTTGAAAAGCCATGCATGAAAATATTAAACCTCACCATTAAAATGCGGAGAAGAGATTGCTCTTACCTGTGGTATCCGGCCGTACTGGAGATTCACCGAATATCTTTAACGATTGGAATCTCTCATTATCAAATATGGAGAAGTCCAGCTGCAAAGTGTTGAACTGCACTAACTTGTCATTAGGCGGAATATTCGGCGGCAACACGTCTACCACGCTATCTCTCAAAACCTGGATGTAGTAGAAGACGCCAACGATTAGGCCTAAGACAACAATAGCTATCATGATGATAGGACTCGTAGTATTATCTTTTCTTAATATTGGTTTAACGTCTGCCATATATTTATTTAAGATAGTAAGCGTTCAAGTTAACAGTTATGCTCAATGTTCCCGGTATCGCTCCTCCGGCCGTAGATTCTGCGGCATTAATCTCTGAAATATCATAAAGCCTTAAGTTGCTCTCCAGACCATCTAAGAAATTAACAAAGTTAGAATATTGACCCTCTACGTCCATCGATACAAACAAGCTCCTATACTGTCCGACTACCGTCGATGTTGCGTCAGATGAAGTAATAGTCACCAACTGTAATCCTGACTGCTGAGAAACCTGCTCAATACTGGATAGTATTTGGTCTATCTGCTTATCCTCTGGGAGAAATACAACGATTTTATTAATATCCGCCTGTCTCTCAGTAACCTGGCGGTCGAGAGATCTGACTCTTTCTATGGCAGCAGTGCGCTCAAGCAAGATCAGCTCCCTTTCTCCAATCGCCGCATTTGTTCCTCTTATGCCATCATATTGCGGAATAACCAAAACAAGGAACAAAAAGATTGAAAGTCCGAAAGCTACCGATGCGATTAAGTTCTTGTTCATTTTATTCCGATTGAATTAGGAATTTAGTAGGATCGAAAGTTACTTCTATTGAAAAATCTACTCCGCTTGGCAGGCTTCTGGCTTCACTCAGATCTAAATCCACAATCGAATCGTCACTGTAGAAAGCAGCGATTTGCCTGGCTACGGTCGTATAGTTAGCCGCTACCGCATTTATGAAAATTGTTCGACTGTTAAACTCGGCATTAAGAGATTTGTACTGAACTTGCGGCTGGGTCAAATTCTGTATGCGCTCAAAGGCATCAGACCAGATCAGGTGTGACTTCAATAAAGGATTCACAACGCTCAGCTGCTGCTGAACATTCAAAATATTCGTTTCTAATTCTCTGTCCCTGCTTCTTTCCAACTCAAAAAGTTGAGTGTCCAGAGTTGCTATAGAAGACTCCAGCGATTGCTTATAGAATGTCAGGCCGAAGTAAAGAGCGAGGACCACGACGATAACAATCACGCCCATGATTAAAAGCCGGTTCTGTCCCGGAACTTTAACCTCTATTTTCTTCCGTGTCTCCGGAAGAAGTTGTAATCCTCCTACATCAGCCATCTACAATATATTCTAACCTAATAACGATAAATTGTTATGCACACCTAGCTATACTTCCCTCTCTGCCAAGCCAATAGATATGGCGAAGGTTGAGTTCAACTCCGCATGAAGATTTTCTATCCCCGACGGAACGACAACACGAGCCAAAGAATTGCCGAGAGTAATTTCCATGCCTAGCTTCTGGCCAAAGTAGTTTGCAAAATTCGGCATATTTGCCAAACCACCGACTAACATAATCTTGGATATTTTAACCTGTTTCAAATCTTCATAATTATGTATCGTCTTCTTTGTCTCGAAGGCCATCATGTCAATCAGCGAGCTCATCGCCTTCTGAATCACATTGTTATCAACCTCTTTTATACCAAAACTTCTTTTCAACTCTTCGGCACGCTGTAAGCTGATATTCAAAGAGCTGGCAATCGATTTGGTTATCTGGAATCCGCCAACTTCATAATTATGGCTCACCCTCTCAAAGCCCCCATCAACTACCAGAATTGAGGTGCTGCGCCCGCCGATGTTCACGATTGCTATCGGACTGAGATCATTTCCGACCAAAGCCCGAACGAGGGCGGAGTTTTCTAATTCCAAAGCGCGCAGATTCAATCCGGCCTGTTTCATGATGCTCTGATATCTCTGGGTTTCGGCTTTTGGAACGGCGGCGAGGAATACTTCCACTGTCGGCGGCTTAACTCCGGGGGCTGATTCTTGCTGAGGTAGTGTACTAGCTACCTGCGAAACGTTAATAATTGACCAGTCCAGAACAACATCTGACAACGGCAAAGGAATATATTTACGCGCTTCAAAGGGAATAGTTTTGGCCATATCCTTTTCGGAAAGATATGGCATGGTGATAATAGTGGCAAAAGTCGAGAATGAAGGGATAGATGCTACAGCATCGCGGGCATTTATTTTACTCCTCTTCAGGATTTCTTTTATACCCCAGGCAAGGTCGCTGTTTGAAAGCTGCGAAGGTTTTTGGCCCGCCTCTTGGCCAGAGACATTCACCGCCTCCTCCATGGACTCTAGGGCGAACATGCCATAGTTTTGCAATTTAAAACGGCCGGACTCCTTTGAAAGTTCGACTATCTTAATAGAAGAAGTACCGATATCCACTCCTAACCTGCTTTTTGGTTTAAAACTGAAGAATGACATTAGAATTAAATAGAGAAATACTCTTTTGTATTATATCATTAAATTAAGCTTCAAGTAATATAATAGATTATACACACCCATGAATGAATTAAGAAAAATGATTCTTGACCTGATCTTCCCCAGACGATGCCTGGGGTGTGAAATCTTGCTGGGAGATAACAGCGAGTCAACTATCTGCCCCGGATGTCTTTCAGAAATTACAACCGGATATATGCTTCGATGCGCATTCTGTAATCTAATTACTCCAAATGGAGTGACTTGCGACCTATGCAAACCTGGACACTCTCTTGATCAGCTCCTGGTCACTACCTCATACGACAATCCCCTCGTTGAGAAGATTATGAAGACGATGAAATACCGCTTCGTAAAATCACTGGCTCACGATATCTCTTCATTAATGATAGACTATCTTCATAAAAGACTGCTTGATAAGGAGAATCTGACAATAATACCGATCCCTCTTCATAGGCTTCGTCTCAACTGGCGCGGGTTCAATCAGTCGGAAGTAATAGCTGAAAGGATCAGCAACCACTTAGACTTAAAGCTCCTAACTGATGCGGTGGCAAGAAAAGATAATAACCAATCACAGGCGTCTATCCCCAACCGCGCATCCAGAGCTACAAATACCACTGGCATCTTTAAGTGCATTAAACCCGAAAGCGTCAAAAACAAGAATATATTACTCATAGATGACATCTCTACCACTGGCTCGACACTAGACGAATGCGCCAAGGAGCTGAAATCGGCCGGAGCGAATAGAATAATGGGCTTCGTTTTTGCCAGAGGTCTTGCAATTTTATAAAAATATGTTAAAATTACTATTAGTCCCTTATTCCCAACGTACCAGAGGAGGCATCGCTCATGATGAGAATACTCAAAAGACCGAAGAAGGCGGGAACCGCCGAGTCCGAGGCGGCGTCCAGAAACAGAAATGGTGATGGCACAAAAGCATTTAAGCTTAAGATGCCGCGGAGTCCCACGGCTGATAAGCAGGCTCCACTAGTTCTGATACTTCTCTCGGATCGTGATGGTCTGACTGAACAGGACCCGAAGGTCAATGCTGAGACATTATTCAAATGTCTGGCCGTGACCGTCGCTCACGAAGAACTAGTAGAGCTTAAGAAACTTCTCCCAGAACATTAACTTCTGGCAATAGCTGGAGAACAAAGAACGGCCCTAACGGGCCGTTTATTCTACTTGACTTAATTTCAATTGTATATTACTATTAAAATGCCCTACTGAAAGCTTCTAAAAGGAGAGCGAAATGAAACAAATCAGCAAACCCCCAGCAGTTTTCCTGTCATACAGGAATGAGAGAGTGGTCAAACGGTACATGAAAGATCACCAGACTGACGAGATCACGGCAGAAAAGGTTTTCAGCGAGATGCTCAAGTTCCTTTACCTATGCACCGTCATCTCGACGCCGTGCTCGCCACCCTCCAGGGAAGTCGACGACATGTGGCACATTTTCATCCTGCACACGCCCGACTACTTCAGGTTCTGTGCCGAAAACGTGGGCAGGTACATGCACCATGATCCGACCGAACAGCCATACACAGGCAACAGGCCGGAGATGCTTGAAGTCGCACAGTCGATCTTCGGCGATCTCGACGTCGATCTCTGGAAACACCTGCTCTCACCCGTTCTTGAAGCCGGCCGCAAAGACTACTGCATCGAGCAGTGCAATGGCGGTGGCTGCACCAACAAGATCTTCGAGAGCGAGATGCAGGCCCCCGCGCAGATCAGCGCATCCGTACACTAGTCGTTCAGAAAACGACCAGAGTCACCAAGACTCCCAGCCCGTTCAGGGCTGGTTTTTTTTGATCAAGAAAGTGACCAAGTCACCTTTATCGCCGAAGTAGTCGTGATTGAATTCTTCAACGTAATCAAATTTTTTTTTCAAAAGCTCTGTGACGTTCTTCCATTCGACAGCTATGCCGGGTTTATCTTCTTTATCATATGAGATTTCTTTATATATTACCGGGGTCATGATAACTAGAACGCTATCCTCAGACATAAAACTCTTAACTGTGTCTAAAAACTTATCCTTATCATCAATGAAAGCAAAAACTAGTTTTGTAAAGACAACATCAGCCGGGTTATAAACAATCTTGCCAGTATCGATATTATTCAAGTCCATCTCAGTAAAAATGACTTTTTCTCTAACCCCTTCTCTATTTGCAACATCTTCGGCTTTCTCAAGTGCTACCTTGGACCAATCTAACCCTTGAACAAAAAAACCGGCTTCAGCAAACTTGATTGCCGAATCACCGGTACCAACCCCCAAATCTACAACATTTTTTATACTGGTTTTGCCAATCCTAGAAACTCTTTCTAGGATTTTGCCTAAAAGAATTAAATTAAGCGGAGAAAAATCCGTTCCCTCCGAAAATATTTTGTCCCAATTTTCTTGGCTCATGTTAGTTTCAGTCCAGTATCGTCTTAGCAATCTTATTCAACTCTTCTAGGTTGCCAAACTTAATGACAATATTTCCTCCCGATGCTCCGCTTTTGATAAACACGGTGGCTCCGAGATTCTTGGAAAGATTTTGTTGCAGTTCCTGAAATCGGGGGCTAGCCACAGTATTGGTCTTTTTTGCAGCACTATGTTCTTTCGCAGCTGATTCAAGATCGCGAACGGCAAAGTTGCCAGTCAACAGTTGTTTAAACATTTCTTTCTGCTTCGCTTCTTCTTTGAAAGCAAGCAAGGTTCGAGCGTGAGTCTTGCTAATTTTGCCCGCTCTCAATGCTTCTTTCATATCGGCAGGCAAGCCTAAAATTCTAACTGCGTTAGCCACTACCTCTCGGCTCTTACCGACTTTGTTAGCAATATCTTTCTGTGTAAGGTCAAACTCCTTGGCAAGTCTGGCGTAGGCCTCTGCCTCTTCAACGGGATTCAAGTCTTCTCTTTGCACGTTCTCAACAAGAGCAACTTCGAGTTTCAGTCTGCTCTCATCAAAGTTGTCTTTAACTATCACCGGCACATGAGGCAAGTTGGCCATTTTGGCAGCGCGCCACCTTCTTTCTCCGGCAATTAGTTCATACTCTACATTCAATCCCCTATCAGTTTCCTCTTCCAGTTTAGAAACCAAGAGTGGCTGGAGAATTCCATATTTTTTAATTGAAGCTGCAAGTTCTTTTAGGCCTCCGTTGTCAAAATCTCTTCTGGGCTGGTTGGCATTCGGCCTGATCTTATTAATTTCGATATAAAAAACATTGTCCTGAATTTTAGGAGTTACTTTATTGCCTTTACTTACAGGAATTAGTGATTCCAGGCCGCGGCCCAAACCAAATATTTTTTTCATTTTATAAATTCTCTAAATTAATGACTTCTTCTGCTAACTGTCTGTATGCCTGAGCGCCTTTTGATCCTTCGTCAAACTGCAGAACAGTTTTTCCAAAGCTCGGTGCCTCTGCCAAAGATACAGAACGAGGTATCACGGTATCGAAAACGTGTCCGGGAAAATTCTTTTTTACTTCCTCGGCCACCTCTCTCGCCAACTTATTCCTCTTATCATACATTGTAAGTAATACGCCGAGTATTTTCAATTGTGGATTCAGTGAATTGCGTACTAGATCTACTGTTTGAAGCAACTGACTCAGTCCTTCAAGGGCATAATACTCACACTGAACCGGAATTATTACCCTCTCAGCCGCAGCCAGGCCATTAATAGTTAAGAGTCCCAGAGAAGGAGGACTGTCTATTAATATGTAGTCGTAGTTGGTACGAATCTTGTTGAGCACTTTTTTTAATCTAAACTCTCTCTCTTCAATATCGACGAGTTCTACATTTGCTCCGGCCAAGCTCGCGGCTGAAGGCAGCACATCAAAACCAAAAAGAGATGACTTCTTTATGATAGCCTCCGGCTCTTCATTACTGACCAGTGTGTGATAGAGATTAACGTGGTCCGCCTCAAGATGAATTCCCAGTCCTGCAGTAGCGTTTGCCTGCGGATCAAGATCAACTAGAAGAACGTATTTCCCCTTCGCAGCCAAGTAGGCACCCAAACTGTTGGCAGTGGTTGTTTTGCCAACTCCTCCTTTTGCATTAATTATGCCGATCACACGTGCCATATATGTTTCTATCATATTCCTGTTCGGCCTTTTTTTCAATACTTTTTGATTGAAATTAGGCCTTAAAAGTGCTAGGATGGCAGAATAATGCCGCGGTGGCGGAATCGGCAGACGCGATGGACTCAAAATCCATTGACCGCAAGGTCGTGGGAGTTCGACTCTCCCCCGCGGCACCATGTCTTTTTATAGAAATCCTATACTGAGTTCAGATAAAGAACTGCAGGCATATGTTATCGGACTTGCTGTAGGTGATGGAAATCTTTCAAAACTAGCTAGGGCAACTAGGCTTAGAATAACTTGCGACAATAAGTATCCCAAATTAATGAACCGGGTAGTGGCATCTCTAAGATTACTTCTACCAGAAAACAAAGTTGGAATAGTCAAAAGACCGAGAAACTGCACAGATGTTTATGTGTATTCCAATCACCTGGAGAAACTACTTGGCTGGAAAGGAGACATGGGATCAAAATTTAAGCAAAATGTGTCAACGCCCGAGTGGATCTTTGGGTCATGGCGATACAAAGCAAAATACCTAAAAGGCCTAATTGAAACTGATGGCTCCGTATACCAAGATAGAGGTTACCCGATGGTTATGATAACAACGATTATCAGAGGTCTAGCTGAAGAAATTAAAAGTCTAATAGATTCTTTAGGCTTTACTTCTCATTTATATGAAATTGACAGTAGGAAAAACAAATACAGCTATAATAAACAACTTGAGTACCACATCCGTCTTTCCAAGAATGTACAAAAGTTTTTAGACCTAGTTCAGCCGGATAAAAGCTAAAACATAAATAAAATGTTAATTACTTTCGGAATAACTGGACTAATCGCTATCTCTATCGCCGTCTGGATAAAGAATGAGAAAAAGCAAGACATCCTCTTTGCTGTAGGTGGAGCTTGTATCTTGGTCTACAGTATTGGAATCAAGAATGTAATATTCTCCGTTCTCCAGATCATATTCATAACCTCTGCGCTCGCAGAGCTTATTAAGAAAAGACGTCAATAAGAAAAGTCGAAATTCTTTTTATATTGAAAATTAGCCTATAAATTGCTACTCTTTTATCTAATTGAACTTTAACAAAGAGGTCTATGAATGGTGCTAAAAAGACTACCAGATCCTCGATTCATTACCGAACTAGCCAAAGACTTCTGGATTATTCGAAAGCGCCCATGGGTTAAAAAGCTCCTCCTAATATCCCTCCTCCTGATGACATTCGTAGGAACTAGCGCCTGGTACTACATGTACATGTACACTGGCAGCCTGGTAGACTCTCAGGGCAAGCCGCTTAACTTCAACAAGTTAGGGGAGTCCCCTTACAGAATGGCGTCATATGTTTACGCCCACAATGGAGAAGACATAGGCACTTTCTTCTACGACAGACGAGACCAACTCCGGCGAGAAGAAATACCGCAAGGGTTGGTAGATGGGTTCATAGCTGCTGAAGATCAAAGATTCTACTCGCACTCTGGTGTCGACTTCATCGCCACTGGCAGGGCGCTGTTTTTCAACTTTCTTCGCAAGCTAGGTATCAACTACGGACCGAGGCAAGGAGCAAGCGGCATCACTCAACAGGAGGCCAGGCTACTCTATGCTGAAGAGGTTCTCGAGTTCAAGGAAAGGGAGCCGAGCTACTGGCGCAAGGTCAAAGAAGCTCAGGTCGCATTCCAACTCGAAAAAAGGTACTCCAAGGACCAAATTCTGACAATCTTCTTGAATACCGTCTGGTGCGGCCACGGCAACAACGGCGTTGCCGAAGCCAGCCGCTACTATTTCGGTAAAAATATCAGGAAAGAAAATCTAACTCCGCGAGAGATAGCGATCATTGCCAGTCTGAACAAATCCTCAGTCAGATACTGCCCTATCTTCCACAAACCGGAAGAACCGGAGATAGCTTCGGATATGACTGAAGAACAGGTCAAACTGATCAAGGAAGAATACGAGGCAGCGCAGACAAAAGAGATCAAAAGAATTGCTCTAGCTCGGGATAGGTATAACTGGGTACTGGGCAGGATGTATGAAGAGGGGTCTCTCTCCGAAGAGGATTACCAAAACAATCTATTCGAGAATGGTCCACTAGATCTGGAGTTGTTGAATATTACTCCGAGAGATACGGATGACTACGGCTACGGCAACAGACTCGTAAAGGAATTCCTTTTCCTGCAAGGGTATGAGGATAAAGAAATCACTCATAGCGGCGGGCTTCGCATCACTACCAGCTTTGATACGGCGATACAGAGAATTGCCCTTGAGGAACTGCATACAAAGATCGTAGAGATCAATGAAGGCAACCCTGCCAACGGCGAACGTATAGAAGGAGCAATCGTCATAATCGAGAACAAAACAGGTCGCATCGTCGCATTAAGCGGCGGACACGACTTTGAAGAAACTGAGTTTAACCGAGCTCTAGCCCTACGCTCCCCCGGTTCTGCAGCCAAACCATTTGTGTATGGTGCGGCAATGGAATTTAACGGGAAGACGTTTGAAGACAAGATATGTAACTGCTCATTCAGGATGAAAGGAGCACTGCCCGGAAAATGGTGGGTGCCGAAAAACTTCAAAGAGAAAAATCCGGTCCCTTCAGGCTGGATCCCACTCCCTATTGGAGTCATCAGATCGGTAAACATCCCCACACTTAACCTGGCCAGAGAGATCGGAATCGATTCAGTCATTGAATTCTCTCATCACCTGGGAGTCTGGGGTGACCGCAATGTCCTTAAAGATCCTCACGGCAATATCTGGTTCAAAAGACCTGGTGCGGAGGAGAACGATACTGGCCTTCAGCCAAATCTTCCCACCGCTATCGGAGCTTCCGACGTGAGCCTGCTGGAATTAACCAGTGCCTTCAGTGTCTTCGCTAGAGGCGGGACATACATAACGCCTACCATCATTACCGAGATCAAAGATTCGGAAAATAACATCCGCTACCAAGCGGATAACCCGAAAGAAGAAAGAGTCATCTCTCAAGAGACGGCCAAGAACATTACAATCCTTCTTCGCGCTGTGACTAAGATCGGCACGGCAAAGATCTCTATGAGGAATATCGAGCAGCAGGTTGCGGTAAAAACCGGGACCTCAAACGGTCCTTTTGACCTTTTGATGGTTGGCTTTACGCCAGAGTATACTATCGGAACAAGATTCGGATATGACATCCCTAAAGCAATTGAGATTCCTGAATATATGCAGAGGGTCAGCGGCGACAGGAATATGCAGGTTTCCGGCGGCTGGATTGCCGGACCTATGTTCAGAAAAATCGTAGACCGAATGTATGAGAATAAGCCAAAGGTTGAGTTCTCTTCTGAGATAGAAGAGGGATTACAGGACCTTCTCAGCAATCTTCACGGATACAACTAACCGAGCAATAAGCTCGGTTTTTTAATTGACCAGGCGGCTGAAAAATGAGATAATTTGACATAATTTTGGAGGGGTCGGATAGCGGTTTATTCCAACGGTTTCGAAAACCGTCGTCCCGCAAGGGGCTCGTGGGTTCGAATCCCACCCCCTCCGCCATCTATGAATATTCCCTTCTATAAACAACAGGCAGAATGGTCCTGTGGCGTTGCCGTAATGAGAATGGTTTTGGAATCTCTGGGAATAGAAAAAACTAGGGAAGAGATTATCGACCTTCTTTCAGCAAATGAGACATGGGGTACCGATAATGAAAAACTGGTCAAAGCAGTAAAACGGCTTGGACTGAATCACATTGAAATGAGCGATGCATCTGTTGAAGATCTGAAAAAACTTTTTGAGCAAGGTTACAGAGTCATTGTTAACTACACCATTCCAGAAGAAAACCAAGGTCACTTTGCAATCTTTAACGACATCTCAGAGGGCAGGATTAATCTCATAGATCCTCAGTTCGGCCCTGAACATGGATATTTGATAGAAAAATTTGAAGAGATATGGCGAGGCGGCGAAAAAGACAAAGATGCCTGGCACTGGCTGATCGGAATTAGGAGTACTGAAAAAGCTTAGAATCTGTGCTATAATATACCTTGATGAATAGAGTCACTGCACTAATCAAACGCTACGTGCGGGAGATCGCAAGTGTGAGAGACTATCTGTTTGCATTCCTGACTCTCTGGACGATAGCGATACTAGTGATGGCCTGGCTGGACTTTGCAAGTCCTCGCCTGTCTTTGTCAGATGTTGCGGCCAACAGTTATCTGATTCTCCTTAGTGTCTATATAGTCCACAAAGAGGTAAATCGTTGGACTGGAACAAAACTCACGGTAAAACCAGGCGAACTTGTGGTATATATCTGGTGGACTTCCCTACTGGCAATGATAGTGATCGGATTCTTAACTCAAGCATCGGTACCAGAAGGAGTGAAATCAATATCATTCAACATTCTAGGAGCTCTTCTTGCCACTGAGATATCCAAGAGTCTGAATTCATACAAAACGAAGGGCAAAATCTCAAGCAAATAACCGACACCGCGAAACGACTTTCTTTACAGAAAGTTGTTTTTTGTTGTAAAAAATCGTGAAAAATGTTAACTTTTTCAACATGGAAGACAATGAGAAAAAAGAAATAAAAGTATCCGAGAGGCCACCAATAGTGGTCATTTTAGGCCATGTCGACCATGGGAAAACAACTATTCTTGATACTATCAGGCAATCTAAAGTAGCGGACAAAGAAGCGGGAGGGATTACTCAACATGTCGGTGCCTATCAGGTTGAGCACAAAGGAAAGAAAGTCACATTCCTAGATACGCCGGGACACGAGGCTTTTACAGCTATCCGCTCGAGAGGCGCGAATGTCGCTGACATCGCAATCTTGGTAGTCGCAGCCGATGAGGGCGTAAAGACACAGACAAAAGAAGCGATCAGGATCATAAAGGAGACACAAACTCCTTTTGTTGTCGCCGTTAATAAAATGGACAAGGAAGGTGCCAATCCTTCACGCATAAGACAAGAGCTAGCCGAGAATGAGGTCCTGGTTGAAGATTACGGCGGAACCGTGCCCATAGTCGAGCTTTCGGCCAAGAAAGGCGAAGGTATTAATGAGCTCCTAGAAATGCTACTCCTAGTCGCTGAGCTGGAAGAGCTCAGCTCCCCTATCGAAGGGCCCGCTAGAGGAGCGATAATCGAATCGCACAAAGACAGCAAGCGAGGAGTAATAGCAACCGGGCTTGTGCTTGAAGGCGAACTCAGAACTGGCGACTGGATATCTGCCGGCGAAGCATACGGTAAAGTTAAATCACTTGAAGATTTTTTGGGCAATCCCATTAAAGTAGTCATCGCCTCTCAGCCCTGTACCATTATGGGTTGGGATAGCGCTCCAGCTGTAGGTCAAGAGTTCGTCAGCGTCGCCAGCAAGGCCGAGGCCCAAAAGAATGCTCAACTAAAATCAGACCTGGGTCCGGCTCAGGTGTTTACTCGAGAGTCAGGGACCGAAGATGAAAAGACTAATAAAAAAATTGCTAACCTTATAATTAAAGCAGATGTTCAAAGCTCTCTTGAAGCCATAGACCAGGTTCTTGGAAAAATACACTCTGAAGAAGTAGATTATAACGTCGTCAGCTTCGGCGTCGGTAATATCAACGATGCTGATGTTAAAAATGCTTTTGCAACTAAATCCAGCATAATAGGATTTCACGTCAGCACGGATGGCTCAGCCAAAAGAATGGCAGAAAGAGAGGACATTTCTGTTCAAAGCTTTGACATAATATATGAGCTTGTTGAGGCGGTACGTTCAATAATGTCCGACCTTCTTGACCCCGAGATCAAGCGTACACCATTAGGTAAAATGAAGATTTTAGCTGTATTCAAAAGCAGCGCCAAGTCACAGGTAATCGGGGGCAAAGTGACTCAAGGCAAGGCAATACGTGGCGCCATGGTAGATGTAATTAGAAACAGCAACATTCTCTTAACCGGCAAGCTCGGGCAGCTCCAACACAATAAAGCTGACGTCACAGAAGTAGCTGAGGGGCTTGAAGCCGGTATAAGATTCGACCTGCCTGCCAACTCAACAGAAGCTCCGATCCTGATAAAGGAAGGAGACATCCTAGAAATTTATCAGGAAGAGAAAACACAAAGAGAACTCTAATGTCCGATCGTCTAAAAAAAGTAAATGAGCTGCTTCAGTTCGAAGTCAGCAAGATATTAAAGAGTGAAGTAGAAACAGGGACTGACGTCCTGATAACAGTCGTCAGAGCAGAGGCGTCTCTAACTTTAGAACACGCTACCATTATGATATCGGTTTTTCCTTCAGAGAAAGAGAAGGAAACACTCGAGAAAATACAGAAAGAGATCTATTCAATACAGCAGGCACTGAATAAAAGGCTTGTAATGAGAACTGTGCCTAAATTAAGATTCGAGATAGACAAAACGGAAGAGCAGGCTAGCCGTATTGAGGAAATAATTGATAGAATTAAAGAATAGCGGCGCGATAGCCAAGTAGTAAGGCAGGAGTCTGCAAAACTCCTATACGTGGGTGCAATTCCCACTCGCGCCTCAAATATGCCGAAAAAACAAAAAACAATTTTGGTAACCGGTGGCTGCGGCTTTATTGGTAGCCATTTCGTCAAATACCTTTTGGGCAAATATAAGAACATCAAGGTTGTGAATGTGGATTTGCTCACATATGCCGGGAATCCAGAGAATGTTAAAGACGTGGCCAAGGATCCGCGATACAGGTTCTACAAAAACGACATCGGCGATTTTAACGCCATGCTCCGTATCATTAAGAAGGAAGGTGTCGACTCGATAGTTAATTTCGCGGCGGAGTCGGACAACAACAAAGCCATCAGCTCCCCTATCGACTTCGCCAAAACCAATGCTCTCGGAACGGCAGTGCTTCTTGAAGCGGCAAGACAATATGGCATAAAAAGATTCCACCACATCTCAACATGCGAGGTATTCGGACAGTTGCCGCTTAAGAGCAAGCTCAAGTTCACCGAAAATTCGCCATACCAACCCCGTACTCCATACAACGCAAGTAAGGCCTCGGGGGATTTGATAGCCAAAGCCTATTACCATACTTTTGGTCTGCCGGTGACGATAAGCTACTGTGCTAACAACTATGGCACTCATCAGTTCCCGGAGAAAGTTATTCCGGTATTTGCCATCAAAGCATTGAAAAACGAGTCTTTGCCCGTTTTCAAATCTTCTGACAATAAGAGGGAGTGGATCCACGTTCTAGACCACTGCCAAGCAATTGACCTAATTTTAAACAAGGGAAAAGTCGGAGAAACATATAATATAGGAACTGGTCTGGAAAAAACTGTTGCCAACATCGCCGATGGCATATTAGATATTCTCGACAAGCCAAAAAATTTGAAACAAATCGTCCCCGATCGGCCAGGCCACGACTCTAGATATCTACTAGATTCATCTAAAATGAGGAGGCTCGGCTGGACACCAAAGACAAAGTGGACAGATGGCTTGATAGAAACGGTTAACTGGTATAAAAACAACCCCAGATGGTGGAGACCGCTTCTGGTAAAATCGCATTCATGGAAAAAACGGTAAACAATCGTATAAAAGGCAAAATATATATTCTTGGAGCCTTTGGTTACTTAGGTGGTCAATGTTCCACTTATTTCCGCTCTCGCGGCTATGAGGTTCTGAACGAAAAGGTCGATATAACAGATCTGCCTAGCACTATAAAAGCATTCCAGAAATACAGGCCAGACGCAGCAATCAACCTGACCGGACCGCCGGCTAACCCAACAATCGACTGGTGTGAAGATAATAAAGAAGAAACAATTAAAATGATAGTTTCGGCGCCTATTAATTTTGCAGTTGCTGCAGCCCAAACCGGAGCCTACCCTATACAGATAACATCCGGCTGTGTTTATAATGGTGGGGTCGAGCGCACCTTCACCGAAGATGACGAACCCAACTTTTTTGGAAGTTTTTATTCAAGGATGAGGGTAGTCGGACAAAAGGCATTAGCAGAACTGCCGGTTCTTCAGGCCAGAATAAGAATGCCCATATCCTGCATCCCCCACCCTAGAAATACCGTCACTAAAATTATATCCTACAAAAAGTTGATATCCTTACCTAACTCTGTCACATTTCTAGATGATTTATGGCCCGCCATTGAAAGGACCATCGATACTAGACCTATTGGCATACTCAATCTTACAAACGACGGCTATATAACTCACGAACAGATCATAAACGCTTACAGAAAAGTTATTAATCCAAACCACAATTATGAAAAAATATCTCTAGAGCAGCTCGAGGAAGAAATTACTAAGTCAAAGAGGAGCAACTGCATCCTGGGGATGAAAAAAGCAAAATCGTTAGGCATATACATGCCGGAATTAACAAACGAACGGCTTAATGAAATAATGGAAAAGTATAAAACTAATCTTGCTTCAACATGAAAGGAGTCATTCTCGCAGGGGGTAAAGGCACTCGGTTGTTGCCCCTAACTAAAATTACGAACAAACACCTCTTGCCCATATTTAATGGGGCAATGATTGAGTATCCGCTTGCCACCCTCATAAAAGGCGGCATGAAAGATATTCTTATCGTCTCTGGGCGTGAGCACGCCGGAGATTTCGTAGAATACCTGGGATCCGGCAAAGATTTTGGCGTTAAATTCTCATACAAAGTCCAGGACGAAGCTGGCGGAATTGCCCAGGCATTACTATTAGCCGAAGACTTCGCCGACAAGGGACCGATCACTGTCATATTAGGCGACAATGTATTTGAAAATAACTTCTCTAAGAATATGAAATCATTCCGCAATGGAGCTAGAATCTTTCTGAAAAAGGTACCCGACCCGAAACGTTTCGGAGTCCCCGAATTAAAAGGTAAAATTGTAACTCAAATTTTTGAAAAACCAGCAAACCCTCCCACTCCGTATGCCGTAACGGGACTCTATCAATACGACAGCGATGTATTTAAAATCATAAAGAGGCTGAAGCCGTCAGCACGAGGAGAGCTAGAGATTACCGATGTTAATAACGCCTACATCAAGAGAGGAAAGCTCAGGGCCGAATTAGTTAAAGGATTCTGGTCAGATGCGGGTACATTCGACTCATTGGCCAAAACAGTAGAGTGGGCAATGAAAAAGAGCCTGAAGACAAAACGGTAAACGTGGACATAAACAATTTACTACGCGTTTTAACTTTGATATAATAGAGTTAATGTCCCGCAGAAGAACATGGAGAATTAAACAACTCGTAGAGGCAGTTAAAACATCTACGAGCTTCAGGCAAGTTTTGGCTAAGCTTAGCTTGAAAGAAGCTGGCGGCAACTATGATCAGATTAAAAAATATATCAAGGAGAATAAATTAAGTACCGCCCACTTCAAAGGCAAGGCGTGGAATAAAGGCCTGCGAGGAATAGGAAAGCCATATATACCCCTCAAGGATATACTTGTTAGAAATAGTACCTACCAGAGTTATAAGTTAAAAAAGCGCTTGTTCAAAATGGGGTTGAAGCCTATGTTTTGTGAGAAGTGTAATTGGGCCGAGACTACAAAGGATGGCTACTTACCTCTTGAGCTTGACCATATTAATGGTGACAGGCATGATAACAGAATCAAAAACTTAAGAATATTATGCCCTAACTGTCACAGCCTACAGCCAACGCACAGAGGGAGGAATAGGAGTAAGGACACTAAAAAAATATTTATATAAAAGCTCGGGTGGCGGAATGGTATACGCACATCACTTAAAATGATGCGGGAGAAATCCCATGTGGGTTCGAGTCCCACCCCGAGCACCA
>JBBEDS010000018.1:0-18639 GCA_040881175.1 Minisyncoccota bacterium
TGGACAGACTAGGCTGACCATTGATGGTAATGGTAATGTCGGCATAGGGACGACTAGCCCTACGACAAGTCTTTCCCTGGCTAACCTAACTGCCACCGCCTCCTTCGACATCACCTCCGCTGATCAAACAGACAAGAGGTTTACTCTACGTTCAAACTTCCAAGGCTCTGGCATATCCGAAAGGCTATCCATACTTAACGGCTCAAACTCAGAATTAATTAGCATAGCCAGCAGTGGTTTTGTAGGTATCGGCACAACTGCTAATGTCACAGCTAAACTGTTCACTAACCACAGCTACACTACTGCCACAGGCGCAGAGCAGTACGGCCTCAGAGTACAGACCAACTTCCTAGCCGCCGATACCAGTTCCAAAGAAGGAATCAGAGCCCAAACAGCAGCCGCTCATTCTTCCGGAACCATAGATAACGTAATGGGTGTTAAATCAATAGTATCCAACAACATAGCTGGAGCCACTTTAACCAATGGTTTCGCCTTCTGGGGCAGAGTAGATCAGAATGACGGCACTCTAACTAATGCCTATGGCGTATATATTGCCTCAGGTTCAGGAGGTCCTACCAACAAATATGCCTTTGTCTCTGAGGCTGGAGCTGGGAATGTGGGGATAGGGACGACGACAGTGCCAAGAACTTTAACTCTCAGAGGTACCGGACTATTTACCGATATTCAGATAAACGCCGGAGCTACTGCGGTAGATCAGACAATCTTCCACATCTCAAATGCTACTGGTGACAGGTTATCCTTTGTTGAAACAGACGTAGCAGAAAGATTCGTGATTGCATCTGGGTCAGGGAACGTGGGGATTGGGACGACTGGGCCAACTGACAATCTCCATGTTATCTCCACAATTAATGGCGGTGGCATATTAGTTTCGGGCGGAATTGATAATGTAGAACTAAATTTAAATAACAGCGGAACAGGGGGCAGACAATATGGCTGGGACTCCACATCTGGCACCTCGGGTTTTGGACAGGGTAAATTAGTTTTGCGCGATCGGACTGCTGGGGCTGCAAGATTAACGGTTGATAGTAGTGGTAATATTGGTATTGGAAATAGTGCGCCAAATGCGTTACTACAAATCGGAGCTGCATTCAGTGACGACAGCAAGGGAGTCTTGTCGGTCAATAACCAGGCTTCACTGGGCACTACCGCCGGAGATTTTCTGGAAATTGCCCAGTTTGTTAATGGGGCCTCAGCCAATGATTTCAAGAACATGTTGTTTGTGGTGAGAGATGCCAATGGCAGCGATTGGACCACTGCAAGGTGGCACGACAGTATCGCGGTTGACGTCTCCTTTGATACGCCAGGCACAGATACCAGAGTGTGGTGGGAGAGGGATCCGAATAACAATATTCAATCATGGGGACATACAACGAGCACCTATCTGACCATAAATGCTGGGAATGTGGGGATACGTGCTGAAGACACGGGTACGATTCTTGCTAGGTCAGCACTTGATGTGATTGGCCCCAAGGGCGTCGGTAGATTTAATACATGGCTAGATACTTCAGCTTCTGCTTGCGGTCTAGCTATGGTAGGTAGCAATGTGTATTTAGAGCGGGATACTAATCTTCCTAAGGCGGCAAATACCCACGGCTCTATAGGTGCAACTGCTATTCAGTTCAATATTTGTGGCGGCGATACAAATAGCATCCTATTTTTAAATGCGGCGGCGCCTACTGCAACTACGGCTAATGCGTCTATAACTTTGACTGAGAGGATGAGACTAGATGCGGCTGGTGATCTTGGTATCGGCACAACAAACCCAGTACAAAAACTCCACGTCCAAGGTACCGCCAGAATTACCACCTCTGTAGCCGTAACTGATGATCGTACTTTGTGTACGATAGCCTCCTCTGGAGATATTGAATTAAAGAACGGTGCCTGTGGTACTTCCTCCATTAAATACAAGGAGAATATTGAAGAGTTAAGTTATGGTATTGAAGAAATAAGGCAGCTAAATCCAATATTTTTCAATTACAAAACGTTTGATGAAAATAATCCGGCCGGCAGGACCAAGAGAAGAATTGGTCTCATAGCTGAAGAAGTGAATCCTTTAATTCCGGAAGTGGTTATCTGGGAAAACGGGGAGATAGATGGTATAGACTATGCCTATCTCACGTCATTACTAACCAAGGGTGTACAGGAATTAGATGCAAGGGTAGCGTCGGCTTCTCTCAGGATTGATGATCTAGAAAAGCTGGTAACTGATAACTTAGAGCAGCTGACATCAAGTAACTCCGAGTCAGTAGTTATTACCTCGTCTGGCTTAAATTTCAATGACATTTTAACTGGCTTAGCAAATACACTGATCGTTCAAGTTCAAAATCTTTGGGCAAGCGGAGATTTAATTGCTGAAGGAATTAAAAAAACATATTTTGCCACCGCCGACCTATTCCCGAATGTTGATGTAAGTTTAATGTTTGCTAACTGGACGGCAAGAAATATTGAGATAACCCAAGACGCAGATCCAGAAATTCATGCTTTATTCAGCGGAAACGGAGCGCAGGCTGCGGAACAATCAAAGATTGACTTGGAAGATAATGGAAACTATCTGGCGACATATGGCGTTGACTCAACCAGGGGAGAGATACAGCTGAGTGGATCATCAGATATATCCGGGGGAGAGGCAAAGATATTCTTTGATTACTCATTCACTTCGGTAATTTCCGATAAAGCTCCGATCAGGGTATTGCTTACACCGACTACCTTAATGCAGGGCCAGTTGTATGTAGATCAGAAAACTATTTACGGATTCGTTGTTAAAGAGCTAAACGGAACAAGCAGTGGTAAATTTGACTGGCTGATTATCGCCAGAAGAAAAGGTTTTGATGAGGACATATCAAGTCCGACACCCACCCCGGCCTCATCCCAGACCTCACCGACCCCTAGTCCAACTCCAGAACCATCAAGCGAACCAACGCCCAGCCCGAGCCCAGATCCCACACCAGAGCCATCGATAAGTCCAACTCCAGAACCCACAGAAAGTCCTAGTCCGACACCAGAACCATCACCGACTCCTGAGCCGTCAGCCACACCAGAACCTTCGATTGAGCCCACTCCTGAACCTTCTGAAAGTCCAACACCGTCTCCGACTCCAGAACCACCAAGCGAACCAACACCCAGCCCGAGCCCAGATCCCACACCAGAGCCGACAGGATGATACTAAAGCATGAACTCACAGCATACTTGTATAAAATGTAAACCTTGACCCTAAATAATTTTAAACTAATATTTTAACTAACTTAGCCCCGATTCTCTTAGCTAATCCACCGAAAGTTGATTTGCTGGAAATGGAGGGCTCACAGATCTATGGATATAAATTTGATCAAAAGTAAAGGGAATGACTACCAGGATTTGCCAGTCGACGGAGAAAATACAGGCAATCGGGCAGAAGAGTCCTATGAACACGGACATGATATGGAATACCAGGAGCCTAGTTTCCAAGAAGAGATTCTGCCTACCGGAACACCAATGTTCAAGAAGGCTATACGTTGGTTAGTTTATGCCGGTTTGTTTCTGCTGCCTCTCTGGTTTCTACCATTTACATCTGACGTGCTGGAGTTCAATAAACAGACGTTGTTAATAGCTGTTGCTGGCGTCGGGTTTGTCCTGTATTTAGTGGACGTGATGCGGACAGGATATCTCGAGGTAAGGCAGACTAAATTCTACTGGCCGATGCTTGCCTTGGTTGCTGCTGGAATAGTATCAGTAATTTTTTCGGTCAATCGTTTTGTTAGTATCTTTGGAAATGGTATCAGCCGGGGCTCATCTTTAATAAGTTGGGTTGCTTTTGCGGTGCTATTCTATCTTGCCGTCAATATAATAGAGGATAGAGGTAAAAATCTTAGAGATATTCTAGCTGCTTCTTTGTCGCTTACTTTCCTCGTTAGCACTCTTCAGATCTTGGGAATATCTTTGTTCAGCGGGACCGTCTTCGGCGACCCCGCATTCAATACGGTGGGGGCTATGAACAGTCTGGGCATTCTTGCTGCGGTGTCTTTGGTAATTTTCGGCATGTCGTCTAGCATGGAAGGCAACAGAAGATGGATGAAGTTTGTTCGTTACGCCGGTTTCGTCTTTGCGCTCTTCACGGTTATCTTGATTAATTGGTGGGTGGTATGGACAGTCGCATTTGTCTCGCTGCTATCCTACGTAGCTTTCAACTCTATGGAGCTATCACGGCAAAGAGACTCGGAGCACCCCCATACGAAAACCAAGATGAGCTTGTTCGCTATGCCTTTGACAGTGATAGTTCTGGGGATATTTCTAATGTTGGTTAGCTTCAACATCGATTCTCTTAAATCAAAGCTACCGATAGAGGTGGCGCCGACTCATCAAACATCGCTGGAGATATCACTAGATTCTTTGTCATCTCGTCCTATGGGTTTCGGGCTGGAGAATTATCAGATTGCTTATGACAAATTTAAGCCGGCTGATATAGCTAACACGGTTTTCTACCAGGTAAGATTCAGCGATGCTACTTCGGAGATAATGAACTTAGCTGTGGAGGGCGGAGCCCTGATGCTCCTAGCTTTCATCTCTCTGCTTTGGTTCTACGGTCGCGAGCTGACACTTAAAGTCAGGCAAGGGTTCAGCTCAGACAAGGGTACAAATGCTGTCTGGGCGGCAAGTCTGGGTTTGATCGTTGCCTTCTTCTTGTACCCATTCAATATTTCGACCATGGCGGTCCTTATCTCTCTTCTAGCCCTTCTGGTTTTATCTAAAAACGTGATCAGTTTTCCTGAGTCGGACGAGATGGTGGAAGGTGATGTGAAAGTATTAAACCTTGAAAGTGACGCTCGTTATTCTTTCCTAGGCTCCCTCATATTTATTGTCGGTCTTGTACTTATCTTGGTGGCGGGATATTTCACGGTCAATAGCTACATAGCTAATGTCTATCTTGCCAAGGCAGCTAAAAGCACGGATCATAATGTAGCGATTGACTACTATGTTAGAAGTATCAACATCAACGACAACGACTCGCGTGTCTACAGGACTTTGTCTCAGAGGATCATAACTAAACTTGCAGAGGATATTCAGAACGGTCCCAATGAAGGAGAGAGCAATGATCAATACAATGCTAGAATACAGAATGGGATAGCGGCTGCAGTAGAGGTGGCAACCAGAGCTACGGAAGTTGCACCGGCAAACGCTCAGAACTGGTTCAACAGGGGTATAATATATCAAAGCCTGGTTGGACTAGTCGGAGGATCAGAGCAGGCAGCAGTGAGCATGTTTAACGAATCACTGGCGCGCAATCCAGCCGATCCGTCAGCTCATCTAAGGATAGGCAATGTATTTCTAGTTTCCGCGCAGAATATTAGAAACATCATTGCCAATCCGCCCAAAGAGCAGGCGAATCAGCTTGACTTTACCGCTCTGAGGCAG
The DNA here is from genome assembly GCA_040881175.1 of Minisyncoccota bacterium. Lineage (GTDB taxonomy): Bacteria > Patescibacteriota > Minisyncoccia > 2-02-FULL-40-12 > IGHO2-01-FULL-4-A > JBBEDS01. Next base: position 5,410 of record JBBEDS010000018.1, read on the forward strand.
CAAGCCAATGAGCAGCTTGCACAGGCGGGGGAGAGCTTCCAGAAGGCGGTATCTTTGTACAACAACTTCGGAGAGGCTTTGTACAACTCGGCGGTCGTATATGACCAGCAGAATAAATTGCCGGAAGCCATCAAGCAGTTCGAAAAGCTGCAGGCGAACAATCAAAATGACCCAAGCATAGTATTTCAACTCGGACTTTTGTACTATCGTAACAATCAGAAAGATAATGCATTAAGAGCGTGGCAGCAGGCCGTATTCCTTTTCCCAGACTATTCTAATGCAAGATGGTATCTCTCCTTGATCTATGAGGAAAGAGGCGATCTTGAGAATGCTCTGGCACAGGCTGAGGAGATAGAGAAATTAAATCCTGACAACGAACTGGTCACGGAAAGATTAGAGCAACTTCGTTCCGGAGAGAGGATAATACCTCCAGGAAAAGTACTTGACCAGGAGCCGCTCAATCAATAAAACCTTGTTCTATATCCCTAGAAAAAAATCAACGAGGATAACGCTCGGCGTGGTAGCCGTTATCTTCGTCGTGGCGATTGCACTCATCTATTGGCCAGGTCCTCATGATGCCGAAGAGGCAGTCGAATTTAATATACCAAAGGGGCAGTCCCTTGGATCGACCGCTCGTCTATTGGCTGAAGAGGACCTAATCCATAGTCGTCTTGTTTTTGTCGCCTATGCCTTATTGGCCGGGCAGGAGAAAAAATTCAAGGCAGGGGATTACCTGATCCCGCCATCTGCGAGCACTAGAGATTTGGTTTTTATCTTTTCCAGAGGCCTATCACAATCTGACGACATTGTCGTAACAATCCCAGAAGGAACCAATCTGGCCGATGCAGGCGCAATATTGGAAAGAGCGGGTGTAATAAAGGAGGGAGACCTTCTGGGGCCTAGTATATTAGATAAAGAAGGTTTTCTATTCCCGGATACATATAGATTTAAAAAGGAGCTAAAAGAGCGAGGCGGGGATGTCGCAGAGGTCGTTAGGACAATGGAGAATAACTTTAATCTTAAAACCCAGGAGTTATTTGTTGGATTTGGCAGGGATAAAATAGAGAGGACATTAATAGTCGCATCTATCCTAGAGAAGGAGGTCAGAAAAGAAGAAGACATGCGTCTGGTTGCTGGAATTATTGAAAAAAGATTATCAGTAGGCATGGCGCTTCAACTTGATGCCACGGTGGCATACGGCGTTTGCTACCCCAAATTTTTACTCGGACAGTACTGTAATGTCTCTTTAGCCAACATTGTTGATAACCTTAGAGCTAATTCGGTATATAATACATATAGTAGAACTGGTCTGCCAGCAGGACCGATATCTAGTCCGGGACTGCAGGCAATCAAGGCGGCACTAAATCCACAATCGAGCGACTTCCTCTTTTATCTTAACGCTCGAGATGGGACTACTGTTTTTTCTAGGACGGGCGTCGAGCATGAAGAGGCCAGAAGAAAATATATTCTTCAATAAGTATGACGGAAATTTTACTCCAGACAGCTCAAACATTACCTTTCCTTGAGGCAGACAACCTGCCAGGTTTTGTCAGCTCGATATACAGCTTTGCCCTAACTATAGTGGGCATAGCTGTTTTCGTTCAGATATTGAGGGCTGGCTTCAAGTGGCTTACAGCCGCTGGTAATGCTGGCAAGGCAGGAGAAGGCAAAACCATGATGACCAATGCAGTCATTGGAGCTATTCTACTCTTTGCATCGTATCTAATCCTATTCATTATCAATCCAGATCTAGTTGATAATACTTTTAATTTCAATGTTCCTTCAAAGGAAAGCAGCAGTGTTTCAAGGCCAGTTGCACGAGCGACAACAACTGAGGCCACATCCGGTACGGCAACCGTTGCCGGCGTTATTACAGAGGGAACAGCTTTTCATAAAGGTGTTCCAGTTGCGAATGCACAAGCAGGAGCATATTTCTTCTCAGTTAAAGTGACGGATGCTGATGGCAAGACAGATCAGCGTAATTATCGAATAGATGTTGTACCTAGGGGCTCAACACCACCTCCATTTGATCCTGTGAATATAAATTTTGACGATGTTGAGGCGGGATCGCCCCAGATCATTACCTCGACGCTGCCAAACGGAGCAGTGGGGCAGCCGTATTGGGCTGAGATAACCGCAGTGGGCGGTAGAACTCCATATGTATATTCAATCATTCAGGGTGATGGTTCTGTGCCGGATGGTATTGGTATTCAAGCAACCTGGGAGACTCCTATCCTGACACTCGAGAATCTTACCGCTGAGCGAACTCCAGCGTATTCTTTCCGTCAGGATGATAGGTATAGAATAACTTTATCTGGTGCGAGACCAGACACGGCAATTGATTTCTTTTCTCAGAAAAATGGTGTAGTTAGCCCTTTGCCTGGAGTTGCCGAATCGAGAACTGATGAGAATGGAGACTGGATCAATGAAGGTGCCTTAGCCGACTTAGGCAGCTGGCATATTTGGACTGTAGTTGATGGTAGGATCTCTAACATTATTGGTTTCCAGGTGATCGCTCAGGCAGTTGTTAGCCAAACTTCAAGTGATGTGCACGCGGTGAATCCAACATCAACGCGTGGTAGCTCTAACTTTACTCCTTGTACGCCAAATAACTTTTGTGAAATTCCCGAGACTGGCGAGAGGTTTAAACCTGGGCCTTCCGGTTGTCAGGGGACTGGATATTCCGGCCCTCCAGGCACCAGGCAAGTTGTGGAGTGCTTCTATCCCGAACAAGACCCGAATGACATCTGTCGCAGTTTTGACCTTGCTTGGCGTAATTGCTCCTCTAACTTGGGCAAGATCAGGGTAATAGAGAATGGCAAGAGAACAAACAATTTCGACGTATCCCAGCTACCGGAAGATGCTCAAGGCGAAGCACCAGCCGGAACCCTTTACACTATTGACCCGACTATACCGGGAAGCCCTAGTAGGACCATAGGCTGTAGTTACGGTACATTACAGCAGCAAGCCCTGGCTGTTAGATGCGGAATGCCTGCTTCATCAGTAGGCGTTGGTTACTGTTTGCCAGGATATGCCGGTAACCCTAAGTATTGTGTAAGTGGTGAGTTTAATGTGCCTGACGACCAAATCTGTCCTTCCTGTAATCAATAGCATCGAGTTTGACTAATAATTAGAGTTTTGATAAGATCTAATTGTCGTAGAAAACGGGCATATTAAGACCCGTTGAGACATAAACCAGTTCGGTTTTGTTTATCTGCGGCGTAACGCCGTTTTTTGTTTAATATATGAAAACATTTCAACAGAAAAAAGAGGGGTTAAGCAAAGTAAAAGACAAGCTTTCGAAGTCCAAGATTACCGTTTTCACGACCTTTTCCCGCGAAGGAGAGAAGGGTTTGAGCGTGGTTGATATGAGGACCTTTAAGAAAGGCTTGAAAGATGTAGAGGCAGAGTATTTGGTCGAGAAGAAAACCTTGGTTGATAAAGCTCTCAAAGATGACAAGAAAGATGTAGACGTTTTTCAATTCAACGGTTCTATGGGTGTAGTATTCGGATATGGAGACGAGGCTACCGTAGCTAAGTCGATATATAATTTCTCAAAGAGCAATCCCGCATTACATTTTTTCGGTGCTTTGTTTAATGACCAATTTATCGATGCCGATAAATTTTCGGAGTTAGCTAAACTACCATCAAGAGACGTAATGCTCGGCAGGACGCTGGGAATGATGAAATATCCGCTTTCCGGATTGGTTAACGTACTGCAGGGGAATATGAGGAATTTGGTATTAATTTTGGCAAATATTAAAAAGTAATTAATCGGTTTTCCGTTTGTGGTTTTCGGCTGTCGGCCGCAGATCACAAGTTGAAAACTAAGAAAAAATAAAATGGCAAATAATGAAGAAATCATAAAGCAGATAGAATCAATGTCAGTTCTCGAGCTTTCTGAGCTAGTCAAAGCTTTAGAAGAAAAGTTCGGTGTGTCAGCCGCAATGATGGCTGCTCCTGCCGCAGCTGCTGGAGGTGAAGCAGGCGCTGCAGAAGCAGAAGAGAAGGATTCCTACGATGTTGTCCTTAAGGCTGCCGGTGACCAGAAAATTCAGGTCATTAAAGTAGTCAGAGAGGCTACTGGCAAGGGCCTTAAAGAAGCTAAGGACTTGGTTGATGCCGCTCCAGCAACAATAAAGGAAGGCGTGAAGAAAGAAGAAGCCGACGAGCTCAAGAAAAAGATAGAGGCGGCCGGAGGAGCTGTAGAATTGAAGTAACCAGCAAACATTTTTTCTCAACAAAGGCCCCGTAAATTCGGGGTCTTTGTATTTATATAAAGTCGTGTTATCTTTTATCCCAAGTTCTCTTACAACCATATAATCAGGAGGCGATAAAGTGATAGAGCTGAATAACTTCGGCTGGAATTCAATGACACTGAGCTTCCTGGGAACGTTATTTTTTTCGTTTTGGACAGCTTGGGCGGCATTCGGTCAGAATAAGCTGATCTGGCGCAACAGATCAGGCAAGGCTGTTTCAAGTACAACAATCTTTTATGGACTTTGTCTGCAGACTGCAGCGGTTATCTATGGTTATGATATTCATAGTTTGGCTGTTCTGGTCGGGGGATTGATAAGAATACCTCTATTAACTATGACTATCATTGGCTTGGGTAGGTTCAAGGGGTTTAGCAAAAAAGAAAAGTTCATGTTCTCACTATCTTTGTCACTTCTTGTCGGAATGCTTTTTTTATCGAGCAAGGGGAAGATGTTCATGGTCTTTGCTTTCGGCAGCGTCTTGGCTTACTCTTGCCAGCTTTTTGAGCTTTGGTTAAGCGATACGACCGGTGTAATTGATATACGCGTAGTGCTCGTCGCTCTCTGCAGCTCTATATTCTGGATGGTCTACGGAATCTCCATAGACGATGTGGTTATTAAGATCGTCTCACCATGCTTCCTAGCCATTAGTTGCCTGATAATCGTGCTCTGGTTTAGGAAACCAAAAGAGGCCCCCTGAGGCCTCCTTTTTTATTGCTTATTTTATTAGGGCTGCAGCTGCCAGATCTTATTATCTCCGGAAAGTATCCAGATATGTCCGTTCGGGGTAATGTCGATGTCTTTTATAGAGCCCACAACATCCAGCCTATATGATGTCTTAAGTGAACCATTGGTCTTATCAAAAACGTACACCTTCTTATTGGATTTATCTGCTAAATAGATAAAAGCTAGATCGGGGGCGGTAAATATCTTACTGCCAACCGCTGGTTTAACTGCTAGGTCCACTTCTTTTTGTTTTTCTCCCTTGAAGTATGTAATTAACTTTCCCGAGTCATTCAGGGCGTATATATTCCCATCTATGGTGAGGGATACTAAGTTTCCAATTGTGAGGTCGTTTACCCATTGGGTTCTGCCTGTGCCACCAGCGGTAACGTCAGTGTATTTGTATATTGTATTCTCAGAAAGAACATACAGGTTGTCTTGGTAAAGAGATGCATCAGAAATAGAGGGCAGCTCTTTCAGGGTGTGCGAGGATCTTTTACCTGACCCTATGTCAAATGTAGAAAATTCTCCCAAACTGTTCAAAGAGGAGACAGAAGTCTCATCCGAAAGAAGATATTGGGGAGTGGCGGATAATTCGCTTAACTCGGTAACACCGGCAGATGTTACCGAATATGATTTACCAGAAGGATTTACGACAACAACATCACTACCTAATGAAGTTAAGAATGAGTATTCTGCTAAGCCGTCTTCATTCTCTGGACCGTAAAAAAGAGAGGGCTCTTGAGTGCTGACTCGGTCAAGATCACTAAGAGTCCGGTCTATCTCATCTCTAAGATTATCAATCTTTTTATTTGAAAATCCTGATACATTTGAAAGTGCAGCTTGGAGCACAAAACGAGCATCTTTAGAATTACCTTGGTTCAAGTGAGATTGGGCCAGCTTGAGGTTATTATTAGCCAGCTCAAGTGCGTCACCTTCCTGGCTTGGACCGGCGCTTTTAAGCCAGATTAGGGCCGTTAGGGTTACGACTATAATGGCAGTTATAGATATGAAGAAGCGTAATTGGGAGCCACGTTGCATTTTGCCTAGCGATTTAAGTTTGCCCATCTGAGAGACCAGAGGAGTAAATACATTTCCACGTTTCGTCATTGAAACTTCCGAGGGAATAATATGAGGTTGTCGAACCTCTTGCGGAGGTGTAAAAGACATTTCTTCGTCCTCGTCTTCTTCCGCACTATCATCTTCTTCATTCTCATCTTCATCTGTTTCCTCGGGTTCTTGCAGATCGTCAGATTTCTCTTCTTCGTCTTCTTCATTGTCCAGACCCGGCCCGGTAACAGATGCAGTTTGAGCGGCAATTGGCATTGAGTATTGAGGGATAGTCTCCAGCGCGATCTCTTTTACCTCCTGCATGGCTATGTGAAAGCCACAGCAAGAGAAAGTGTTGGCATTGGAGGCTAGATTTGTTATTTTCTGCACGAATTCATCTTGGTTGTCGTTTACGAATATGCCGTTCAATACTTTGCCTCGGGAAGTTATGCTTCGGGTAGGGAAATAGGCGAATAGCTTATCTTTAGGTTCAAGCTTTCCAGAGATTATGTTAGAGAATTGTTCCTCGTTTTCAGTGTCTTTATTGAACAGCTCAATGTTGTTCAATATGTCTATGAACTTATGGTTCCTGGCAAGATCAATCTTAAATTTGCCAAGACGGGATATGTATATGTTGTCGCCGACTATAGATGCGAGCCCTATGTTCAACTTGAAGTCCTTGTTCTTGAAGAAATCCACCAGCACCTCATTCAGCTTTTTCAGTGTTCGGCTGAAGGCTTTTTTAGGATCCTGTTCTTTGAGGGACGATTCAGAGAAATACTCCCTTCGGGCCAGAGAGGATATCAGGCTGACCATGTAGGCTAGATCCTCATTCTCAGAAAACTTTACGTGGCCAATAACAAAAAGAGAGCCTAGGTTTTTCTCTTGATTGGTCGTGCCTTGATAAGACAGGACGTCGAAGTGAATATTTGGCTCATCGGCTTTATATAGAAGTTCTTTGACCGAGGGTTTTAGAGTTATCTTTTCCATCTTATAACACATTGAACGGGGGAATTAATCAAATTGACATAACCGCCCCGATTTAATAATTTAGTATTTGATAAGCAACCCGTATAACTCTTATTTTAATCTAACAAATACCAACATGTCAAAGAATTCACTAGAGCTAATATTCGAATCTAAGGCAAGGCTAAAAATACTCAAATTTCTATTTCGGAATATTGAGTCAGATTTTGATGCCAGAGAAATGGCGGATCGGATTCAGGAAGATCCAAGATTCGTGAAGGGGGAGATAAAAAAGTTCGTAGGCATAGGTCTACTGAAGGTTAAGAAATAATGGCCAAGCGTAAAAATAAAAAAAGAATAACCAAAGATAAGAAGTCCGTGAAACGAAAGCAAAGGAAAAATAAAATGCCCAGAAAGAAGAAGAGCAAGAGAATTAAGGTTGTTCGAAAGAAAAATAAAATGAAACCATCAACTAAATCAAAAAGAAAAAACCTTAAAGCAAAGAAGGTTCTTCATAAGGGCCCGGTTTTAGCTGGCGAGACCAGCTTGAGGCCTAGATATGTTTTAAATCATGACTTTGAGTTTTTCTATGAGCTCAGAGACTTGATACTTAAATCTTCTCCGGCGGAGAATGATGGTATGGTTCAGAAGATAAATAAGATCGGTCGGGTCAAGCTGGCGATAATATCTGGAGTTTTTATGAACAAAGAGAATATGGATTCACTGGTTCCCGACCTGCTGATAGTGGGAGATGATATAGATCGTAGAAAATTTCGTTCTTTCCTTAAATCCCTTGAGGCGGAAGTAGGTAAGGAGATACGCTTTGCCGTGATGGACAAAGAGGAATTCAAATACCGTCTTGCTATGTTTGACCGTTTCATACGCGTCTTGCTTGAGGGCCCGCACGAGAAGTTGATAAACAAGCTGGGACTTTAGGGCGGTTAGCTCAGCGGTAGAGCACTGCATTCACATTGCAGGGGCCACAGGTTCAAATCCTGTACCGCCCACCAAGACGAAACTGTTGATAACTTGTAAATACAAACTATTGGCGTAGAAGGACGACTCTCAGAATATAAGCGAAAAACAGCTGAACTGGCTGTTTTTTAGTATTTACATGGATCTACTATCCAGGCTAAAACTTATGCACATTTAAAGTGTTGCGTTGGTTTAATAGGGTGTTATATAATGAATGGGTAGTGTAAAGAAGTGGATAGAAGTGTTAATAACTAACCCATTTTGTTGATAAAGATGTATAAAGAGGGGTTACAACTTTTAAGAATAGAAGATCGAAAACCAATCAAAAAGATTGATAAAAATTATTTACCATTAATAGTCTATTACTTTTCACTTAAAAAATGCTTATTGGAGAATACAAACACACGATCGACCCAAAGAAGCGCATCTCCATACCGTCCAAGCTCCGTAAGGAGATCGGTAGCGGGGCAGTGCTAACTAGGGGGTTAGATAACTGTTTATTTCTATTTCCTTTAAAAGAGTGGGAGCAACTGGCTGAAAAGCTGGGCAAACTTCCCTTCGGACAGCAGGACACAAGGGGATTCGTCAGGTTGCTGCTATCGGGGGCGTCGGAAGTGGAGTTTGATCAGCTTGGCAGGATATTAGTTCCCGACTTTCTGAGAGATTATGCGGTATTGAAAAAGGGAGTGGTAATTGCCGGACTGTTCAACAGGCTAGAAATCTGGGATGAGGACCGATGGATGGCATACAAGAATGACCTTGAGAAGAACAGCGACAGGATCGCCGAAAAGCTGGGGGAGCTGGGAGTAGTGTAATAGGAAACACCCCATGCATATACCCGTACTTTTAGATGAGATAATCGAGAGCCTGAATCCCGTTCCGGGCAAAAAGTTTATCGATGCGACCATTGATGGCGGAGGGCACGCAACGGCTATGCTTGAGAAGATCGTGCCTGACGGAAAATTGCTCGGTATTGAATGGGATGGACATCTGTTGAAGCAGTTGAGAGCAAGGATGGATAATTCAGAGTTCAAGGATAATATAATTTTAATAAATGACAGTTATGTAAATTTAAAAAGTATTGCCGAGGAGAACGGATTTAGTGAAGTAGGCGGAATATTATTCGATCTGGGGATGTCCAGTTGGCATCTTGAAGAGGCGGGCAGGGGATTCAGTTTTCAGAAAGACGAACCTCTAGATATGCGCTTTGGAGCATACCTGGATATAGAGAAGGATAATCTATCGGCGGAGAGGGTCGTAAATAAATACCCCGAACCGGAGCTTGTCAGAATTCTGAAAGAATACGGAGAAGAAAGGTTCGCCAAGCCTATAGCAACGGCAATAGTCAAAGCAAGGAAGCAGGAGCAAATAAATAGCACATTTCAATTAGTGGGGATAATTAAAGAAGCCGTCCCATTCTGGTATAGAAGACGAAAGATACATTTTGCTACCAGGACATTCCAGGCTTTAAGGATCGCAGTAAATAACGAACTGGAGAATGCAGAAAAAGGATTAGGCCAGGCGATTGATGTTTTAAAGAAAGGCGGGAGATTAGCAGTCATTTCATTCCATTCGTTGGAAGATAGAGTAGTAAAGAACTTCTTCAGGGCAAAGAGCAAAGAAGAAGTAATAAATTTAATAACCAAGAAACCGCTCAGGGCATCTCTGAAAGAAATAACCCAGAATCCAAGAGCCCGAAGCGCAAAATTGAGAGTAGCTGAGAAAAATTAAGTTAAGTGGACTGAGATAGGACGCCTCAGTTCATATAAATTGACCGTATATTCAGGAACAATAAATCAAAGCAAGACATCCGCAGTAAAAATCGAGAGTACTCCTATCTTTGGAATAAACTTAATATTAGTTGTTCTTTTGCTAGCCGGGGTTGTCGGATATATCTTTCTTTCTAACTTCATTACCTCTCAAAAATACTCCCTAGGAGTACTCAAGAAGGAGTTTAATCAAGTCAGTGCTGCCGCTTCCATAGAGAGAGACACTACTGATTACGATATTCCGGAATTGCTGGAATTCGCTCAGTCTGCAGGCATGATCGAAGCCAAGGATACCGGCACAGTGCTAGAGGAATCAGGATTTGCCTTGTCAGAAGACCGTATTTGATGGTTAATTAATATGTATGGCGAAATCTGCTTCAGGTGCCAGTAATGTTTGGCGCATTAATCTTTTTGCAATAATAGTGATGGTAGTAATGGGCCTAATTGTGTATAGGCTCTTTAATTTGACCTTTGTCCAGCACTCCGCCTTTGTACAGTCCGCTAAGAGCCAATATAACAACCCCTCTGCCCTACTAGCTGGTAGAGGAAATATATATTTCTCAGACCTCGCCTCAGATAATAGGAAAATCGGCGTTACAAATAGGTCTTCATTCTATCTATACACTAACAACCAAAAGATATCCTCGGCAGGAGAGATCGCCTCAAAGCTAGCACCTATCCTGAATATTCAGCAATCTGACCTTGAGACCCAGCTTTCTCAAGAAGATAAAACCTATTTGGTCATTGCCCAGGGTCTCAGCAAAGATCAGGCGGATAAAATAAACGGTCTAAAAATAGCTGGCGTAACTGCTGCTTCGGAGATAACTAGATTCTATGCTTTCGAATCACTAGCTGCTTCAGTTTTGGGTTTTGTCGGTTTCGATAACGGCAGACGTGCCGGGCAATACGGAGTTGAGTCGTATTATGACGATGTTCTGAGCGGAGATAGTAGAACTCAAAGTTTTTTTGGTAACAAAACATATTCTTCATTTTTGAACATTTTTAAATTTGGTAAAGACGAAGAGCCAGAGACAACTATGCAACAGTCTGAGGAGCAGACGGGGAGCGATATTCTACTGACCATAGATCATAACATTCAGTCATTAATTGAAGTTAAGCTTAAAGAGCTGCTAAATAAATGGGATGCCGAGTCCGGTTCAATAATCATCCAAGACCCTACTACAGGAGCTATATTAGCGATGACATCATCTCCCAGCTTTGACCCGAACAACTACTCAGACTACGGACTAAGCAGTTTCATAAACCCAAATGTGCAGGAGGTGTTTGAGCCTGGTTCCTCATTCAAGCCAATAACCATGGCGGCAGCCGTTGATGCCGGAGCAGTGACCCCTGATACCACCTACGATGATACCGGTGCAGTCAAAATCGGGGGATATACTATCAGGAACTTTAATGAGAAGGCTAATGGTATACAGACAATGCGAGAGGTTTTACAGAAATCTTTAAATACCGGTGCTATCTACGCTCAAAGAAGTGCTGGAGATGACACATTCTTAAACTACGTCGTCAGTTTCGGTTTCGGACAAAAGTCCGGAGCCGATCTTAGCGGAGAGGTATCTGGCAATATATCAAACCTGTTTAGTGGCAGAGATATTAACTTTGCCACTGCCTCCTTCGGCCAGGGTATCGCTGTTACCCCTCTGCAGTTAATAAACGCTTATTCTGCCATAGCAAACGGCGGTAAACTGATGAGGCCATACGTAGTTGATGGAATAATTAGACCCGATGGCAGCAGGACTAAGACAGAGCCTGAGATTATCGGCTCACCAATATCAGAGAAGACTGCTACGCAGATGAAGTCCATGCTGATTGATGTTGTAGACAAGGGGTTCGATAAGGCCAGGATTAAGGGTTATGATGTAGCTGGTAAGACTGGAACAGCTCAAATCCCGGATGCGGCTGGCGGTTACCTGGAAAATGATCAATTCATCCATGACTTTGTCGGTTTCGCTCCGGCGTATTCTCCTAGGTTTGTAATTTTGATTAAAATAGACAAGCCTCAGGGCATACGGTTTGCATCTGATAGCTTGTCTCCAGCCTTTGGTGATATAGCTAGGTTTTTGATACGATACTTTAATATACCTCCTACCAGGTAAAACACATGAGAAAGTTTTTAAAAAACATTTTAAGGCTTCTTGCTAAGCGTGCCATTCACAGATACAAGCCTATAGTCATAGGTGTGACCGGCTCAGTCGGTAAGACTACGGCTAAAGAAGCCATCTACTCCGTATTGGGTAAAAAGTTCTGGGTTCGAAAGAATGATGAAAACTTCAATAATGATATTGGAGTACCCATGACTGTCTTGGGTATCAGTCCGCGCTATTATGGTTCAAAGGTGAGCAGGGTTTTGGGAACAATAGGTGACCTAGCTTCAGGTTTCTGGCTAGTATTCGGGCCATTCAGGCCTAGATACCCGGAGGTTTTGATCCTGGAGCTGGCCGCTGATAGGCCGGGGGATATTGAATACTTGGTTGATATTGTAAAACCTAGGATGGGCGTAGTCACTGCTGTCGGCGATGTGCCGGTACATGTAGAGTTCTATTCCAGCCCGCAGTCTGTGGCTAAAGAAAAATCTAAGCTAATCGAGGCTCTGCCTACTGTCGGAGGTTTGGCTGTTTTAAACTATGATGACCAAACTGTTCTGGACATGAAGGAGAAATCTAATGCCGAGGTAATGACCTTTGGTTTCTCCAACCTTTCTGATTTCTGGATCTCAGATACCTCATATTTCATGTCAGATGATGGAAAGAATGTAGGAGGTCTTTCGTTTAAGATAAATCATGGCAGTACATTCGTACCGGCCAAGATTAATAACCTGATAGGCATGCATCAGCTTTATGGTGTCCTGGCATCAGCAGTAATAGGTTCCCACTTGGGGATTAATCTGATAAATGTCTCGGAGGCCTTGGAGAATATTGATTTGCCTAAGGGCAGAATGAGACTAATGAGGGGAATAAAGAATACGGCGATAATCGATGATACATACAACGCCTCACCGCTATCTGTACATGCTGCCCTGGACACTCTTAGAGACTTTTCAATGGCTAGACGCCTGGTATATCACCAAGGGCGCAAGATCGCGGTCCTGGGCGATATGAAGGAGCTGGGCAAGTATGAGATAGAAGCGCATAGGGCCATAGGGAATGTGGCAGGTGAGAGAGCAGATATCCTGATTACTGTTGGTGCTGCAGCTAAATTCATAGCTGACTCTGCTGCAAACCAGCTGCCTAAGGAAAATATTTTAAGTTTTAATACTTCGGAAGATGCAAAGACGAAAGTTCAGGAGATTATACAGGAAGGGGATGTAGTTTTAGTAAAAGGTTCCAGATCCATGAAAATGGAAAAGATAGTTGATGAGATCAAGGAAATGTAGTAATATTCCAAAACATTTTGGCGCCATCGTCTAGCCTGGTCTAGGACACGTCCCTCTCACGGATGAAACAGGGGTTCGAATCCCCTTGGCGCTGCCA
>JBBEDS010000019.1:0-18034 GCA_040881175.1 Minisyncoccota bacterium
GTGCCCTCGTCAGGATTCGAACCTGAATTACGAGATCCGCAATCTCGCGTTCTATCCATTGAACTACGAGGGCTTTTAAATTCCTAGCTTCCTAGATAGAGTATCGGCCAGCGTGTCCTCGTGCTCTATCTCGGGTATGAAATCTAGCAAAAAAGATCTTATCTGTACAGGATTCTGGTCGGTTAAAGGAATCTTAACGTAAAACATATACCATTTTTTAAATTGTAGGCTCAATTCTTTGATCTCAAGCTCAGGCTCGTACTCTATCCAAAAGGATTTGATGTCCTTAAAGCGAAACATTCTGTCTCCGGCCCTGACACCGAGAGGCCCTACATCAAAATTAGCTATCTCCGGTTTTCTGTACCCATTTGCTAACACCACTACTCCGAGCAAAGCAAAAAATATTGTTGTAATGATATTCTCCTGAAAAATCTGTACCAGAGCAGCAATCGCGAAGAGAGAGATTGCAATTATATTTATGCTCAGCGCCCTCGGGGCATGGTGGAAAAGGGGACCGCTCCACGAGATGGAGTCGTTTTCCGTATCAATTAGGTCATCCGTACGGCTAACGGTTGTATCGGCTATAGGTTCGAGCTCCTCTTCAATGATTTTTTCTCGGATAGGTCGTGGAGGACTGGAGCTAGCTGCCTGCTTATGTTTCCTAAAAGAAAATGAGCTACTCTCGGGCTTTGCTTTTTGTTCATTTAACTTTTTTAGGTCAATTATTCTTGCCATGCTAGAAACTTTTAAAAACTAATTTGGTAGCTTTGAAGAAATCTTTAGTGAATTTAACAGCAACTTTAACATCGAATTTCTTACAGGTATAGATATCGGAGCTGAAAAAGGTTGTTGGCTTATCCCAGGCATAGAAATGACAGCCAGATGTCTCCCAATGTATCCAACCGGCCCAGCCAAACTTTGGAGATTTGTGGGTAATTGGCTTTACTAACGTCTTCATCTTTAATTCTACGGAAAGCTGTGCTAAATATTCCCGAATCTGCTTGTCAGTAATCGGGTCCTTGCATTTGCCTTCTACGACTAGCCTCTGCCTAAAGATTTTGGGAGCCAGGTTTATCACTTGTTATCCTCTAGATGCTTTTTCTTTTTGTTAACTAAGAAAATGTATATTATCTCCAGAATCCCTGCAGTATTTACTATCAGAAGAATAATAAACCATTTCTTTTGAGAGAGTCTTGCTGACTTCCACAGGGCAATTCCTTTCCAAATAGTACCCCATATGAGCAGGAGGGCTATTATGATAAGGGCCGATGAATCGGATACTGAGTTTGCGAATAAGAGATTTAGGTCGTTCATAGTTTGTTATTACCTTTTAATTTTACAATAGTTTTAATTTTTTGGCTTTAGCCCTATGACTGGCGGAGGGGGTGAGATTCGAACTCACGAGTCCCTTGCGGGACGACGGTTTTCAAGACCGTTGGAATAAACCACTATCCGACCCCTCCTAGAAATTTGGCGGAGACGGGAGGATTCGAACCTCCGAAGGGATTTCTCCCTTACCTCGTTAGCAGTGAGGCGCTTTCAACCACTCAGCCACGTCTCCATAATTACTGCATTTTAACACATTTTGAGCGTTTTTCAACCTAACTACTCTTTCTATTATATGCCTTCCTAGCTTTGGGCGGGTTCTCTTTCCAGTGCTCGAAAGCCTCTTTTATATCCTCCTCTCTCTCGGGCTTTTTACCCATGACAAAGTTACAGTCCGGCCACCTGGAACAGGCATAAAAAGTCTTGCCTCTACCTCGAGACTTTTTCTCCACTACATCTCCTTCCTGGCAGTTAGGACATTTAAATCCTGTTTTGTTTAGAATCTTGGCGATACCCTTACAATTCGGGTAATCGCTACAGCCTAAAAAGAATCCAAACCTTCCACGTTTAACCTTCATCGGCTTATCGCAAATCGGGCACTTTTCATCTTCGGTTTTCTCCTCAAGCTCTTTTATCTTCGCAGCCTCTTCGGGCAAAGGCTGAGTAACTTTGCTGCCGGGCTCGGGACAGGCAAGGAATTTTCCGCTTCTACCAAACTTAATTATCATCATCTTGCCACAATGTTGGCATGGCGTCTCAGAAATTTCAGTTAATTTCTCTACGCTGGCTTCTTTTTCTTCCAAATGTTTTTTGAATGGGACATAGAATTGCTTAATTACTGGCACCCACCTGATCTTTCCTT
Source organism: Minisyncoccota bacterium (assembly GCA_040881175.1). Lineage (GTDB taxonomy): Bacteria > Patescibacteriota > Minisyncoccia > 2-02-FULL-40-12 > IGHO2-01-FULL-4-A > JBBEDS01. The sequence goes on from JBBEDS010000019.1 coordinate 2,189, forward strand.
CGGCAATATTATCCAGCTCCTCTTCTATATGTGAGGTGAAGTTAATATCTACTATCTCTGGGAAGTTTTCGACTAACATGTCGTTTACAAGTATGCCGATTTCAGTCGGCTTGTATTTCTTCTCAATTTTCTCCACGTAGTCCCTGTCTTGAATAGTCGCCAAGGTAGGCGCGTAGGTCGATGGTCTGCCGACTCCGTGAGATTCCAAGGCTTTAATTAATGTGGCGTCGGTATATCGAGGAGGGGGTTCGGTGAAATGCTGCAACGAGAGCAACTCTACCAGGCTCAAGACCGAACCAACCGATAACTCCGGCAAATGTCCTTCTTCATTCTCATCTTCACTATCGTCTCTGCCTTCGGTGTAAACTTTTATGAAACCCTCGAATTTAACAATTTGCCCGTTGGCTCGGAAAATATATTTATCTTTGGCTTGGATATCTACAGCGGTTTGGTCAAAAACAGCAGGCTGCATCTGACTGGCCAAAGTTCTTTTCCAGATGAGCTCGTAGAGCTTCTTCTGCTTGCTATCCAGTTTGCTTCCCAAGATATCCGGCGTGTCCTTTAAATTGGTGGGCCTGACAGCTTCGTGCGCCTCCTGGGCTCCTTTTGACTTATTAGCGTAGTACCTTGGCTTCTCCAGAGTATATTCTTTACCGAAAAGATCGCCGATAACCTGTTGGGCCTGCACCAAGGCAGACTGGGCCAAGCTCAGACTATCGGTTCTCATATATGTTATGTGGCCGGTCTCATAGAGCTGCTGAGCGATGACCATCGTCTGCTTAGCAGACATACCTAACTTTCTTGAAGCTTCCTGCTGCAGGGTAGAGGTAGTGAACGGGGGAGAGGGATTCCTGGTTACTTCCTTCTTGGCTACATCTATTACTTTATACTCCGCATCCTTAAGAGAACGGGTAATGTATTCCGCTTCATCTTTATTAGGAACATCCAATTTGCCGAGACTCTTTCCGCCTATCTTTATTAATCGTGCGCGAAAAACTTTCTTGTCATCCTTTTTATTCAGGTCAGCCTCAATGGACCAGTATTCCTGTTTTACGAATTTTTCTATTTCTCTTTCGCGCTCAACAACCAACCTTACGGCAACACTCTGAACTCTTCCCGCTGAAAGTCCGTAGCGAATCTTTCGCCACAGGAATGGGGAGAGCTCATATCCTACCAATCGGTCCAATATGCGCCGGGCCTGCTGGGCATCGACAAGGTTTTTGTCTATCTCCCTAGGGTTCTCGAGCGCTTTCTGAATGGCAGTTTTTGTTATCTCATGGAAAACTATCCTTTCTGTCTTCTTTTTTTCTTTTTCCAAGCCTAAAGCCGAGACCAGATGCCAGGCGATAGCTTCTCCTTCTCGATCCTCATCAGTAGCCAATATGACGGTATCGGCTTTGGATAGCGCCTGTTTTAACTCAGCCAGGTTCTTCTTGGCTTTAGCAGGGATGGTGTATTTCGGCTCAAAGTCTTTTTCTACATCCACGCCCAACTTTGACTTTGGCAAGTCACGGACATGACCGTAAGACGAACGCACTAAATAGTCGCTTCCAAGAAACTTTGAGATGGTCTTTGCTTTAGTTGGCGACTCTACTATTACTAAGTTCATTTATTTAAATTAATATTCTTCTAAAATATCCTCTATGGAAGAAACTAACTTCGCTCCTTTCTTTATTATATTATTCGTGCCAAAAGAAGTTCTGGCAAATATATCTCCGGGGATAGCGAAGACATCGCGGTTCTGATCGACGGCGCATTTGGCAGTTATCATCGCTCCACTTTTAATATCCGCCTCTACTACCAGCACGCCCTTCGACAATCCGGTTATGATCCTATTCCTCTGCGGGCCGGTGAATCTGGAACCGTATACTCCGGGCGCATACTCGCTCATGACTGTACCGCCAGACTGTATTATCTCCCTGGCCAAAGCCTGATTCTGCCTAGGATATATTGTCTGATCATCAATGCCACAACCGAGGACTGCGATTGTTTTTACCCTGGCCGCAAGCGCAGATCGGTGGGCAACGGTATCAATTCCGAGCGCTAAGCCACTGACTATTACGAAACCGCTCTTTGCCAAGTCTGCAGTCAGACGAGAAGCGCTTCTCTCTCCGTACTCGGACATGGCCCTAGTGCCGACAACTGCGAAGCAATCTTCATTCCAGACATCTTTCGAGCCCCGAGTATATATTAGGAAGGGGGGATCGCTGATATGCCGGAGCAAAGTGGGGTAATTATTATCATAAACCGTAATCATGTCAATTTTTTCCTTTTTGAGCCTGCCCCATTCCAGGTCCGAATCGATACTATCTCTAATTTTTTTAAAATCAACTGCCTCCAGTTTTCCTTCAGCGTTTCTTCTTCTTGGAAGGAACCCGGACAAGTCGGAATTCCACGCTCGCTGCCAATCGCCGGCGAAGGTATCGTAAATTTTTTGCAACGCTCCAATCTTCGCCATGGCAACCTTGCTGATCGCGTTTAAAAATTTCCAATTCTCGTCCATATACGTGAATAGTAAGTTAAAGAGAAATCTTTGACAACAAAAAAGCCCTTTGCTATATCCAAAGGGTCGAGGTTTTTGTTAATCTGTCGCAAAAGTATCGGTTTCGCCCTCCTAAGAACCGATGCAATATTTTGCGGCAGGTTAATAGAAACTTAGCGCAAGCTCTCCGCCAGTTTCTCGAGAGCTTCTTTTATTATTCCCTCCAGCTCTTTCTGCTCAGTTTTACTGAAGGGGGTTAAGACAAAGTCTCCGACTGCTTCTTTCTTTGCCTCTAGTGTATCCTGCTTTCTGGCAGTTTGCAGTTTTCTATTGGCAACGCCTATACGCACCCTCCAAAATTGATTTGTCCCAAGGTGATCAATTACAGATTGTACTCCATTGTGCCCACCGGATTCTTTAGCGAATGAAACTTTAAAACTACCAAAATCTAAATCTAAGTCGTCATGGATCAGGACCACGTCTTCGGTGTTGACCTTATAGAACGCCCTCAACTTGTTTACCGCGTCGCCGGTCTTGTTCACGAAGGTACGAGGCTTGGCTAATATGGCCTGGCTGCCGTTAAATTCAGCCTTGGCCACATCGGCGTTAAATTTCTTTTCAAAAGAAAAAATGGTACCGGCTTTAGCCGTTATCAAATCAATAGCTGCGAAACCTACGTTATGGCGCGTATTGATATATTCTTCCCCAGGATTTCCCAGTCCAATGATCAGTTTCATATATTAATAGAGTATAGTATCTAATGATAGAAAAGTCAGCATAGAGGAGCGTTTTTTCAGGCTTGCTTTTGCCGTTTTTTCGTGCTAAAATATAGCCCAGATGGAGGAAATTGAGCCTCAATTCACGCCGGAACAGCCGGCAAGAGACGAATCTTCGCGCCAAGAGGCGCTTGCTTTTATCTGGGGCACCCTAAAGGTAGTGATCATTTCTCTGGCCATAATAATCCCCGTCAGATATTTCCTGGTTCAGCCATTTTTCGTAAATGGAGCATCCATGGAGGAGACATTCGATGATGGCGACTATATCCTCATCGATGAAATAACCTACAGATTCCAGGAGCCCAAGAGGGGCGAAGTAGTCGTATTCAGATTTCCACAGGACACAACTCAGTTTTTCATTAAAAGAATAGTCGGGCTTCCAGGAGAAACTGTAGAAATTAAAAATGATACGGTAATAATATACGATCAGGAAAATCCTGAAGGATTGATTTTAGATGAAAGTATATACCTGACGCCGGAACAGCATTCTTTCGGCAATCTACGTATAAAGTTAGACCCGGAAGAATACTTTGTAATGGGGGACAATAGGCTGCAAAGCTCTGACTCTCGCCGCTGGGGACCAGTAAATCGTTCCCTGATCACTGGCAGAGTCTTTCTAAGAGCCTGGCCAGTAGATAAATTCGGTTTAACTATTAAATAAAGTCTCCGCCACAGGGACGACTAAGCGAACTATGCCAAAAGTCAAAAAACAGGACATGCAATCGCCAAAAGGAATGAAAGATATTTTGCCGGCTGATCAGCCGTATTGGCAATATATCCTGAAAAAGGCATCTGCCATTTTGGATGACTACAGCTTCCACAAGATCGACACTCCTATAGTAGAGCAAACCGCTCTCTTTTTGCGTTCCGTCGGTGAATCAACAGACATTGTAGACAAGGAGATGTACAATTTTAAGACTAAGGGCGGAGATGAGCTTTCATTGAGACCCGAAGGTACAGCCAGCGTAGTCAGGGCGTATATAGAGAACGGCATGAATGTCATGCCTCATCCGGTACAGCTCTGGTATTTTGGTCCTTTCTTCAGGCATGACAACCCTCAAGCAGGACGATACAGACAATTTCACCAGATCGGAGCCGAATCTTTCGGAGACGAGAATGCGGCAACCGATGCCATGCTCATCTTCATAGCCTACAAACTCTTAGAAAGCCTCGGCATAAAGAACCTGACTGTCCGAATTAACAGCATTGGTGACTCAAGCTGCCGACCTCAATATATAAAAGCTCTTAAAGACTACTACCGCAATCGCGGCAAAAAGGTCTGTACCAAATGCAAGAAAAGGCTGAAGACAAATATCTTGCGTGTTCTGGACTGTGAGGAAGAGAACTGCAAAGAGATAGCCAAAGATATCCCGCAAATAGTCGACTACCTTGATGATGACTGCAAAGCACACTTCAAGAATGTTTTGGAGTTCTTGGATGAAGTGAAGCTTCCATATCTTCTAGACTCACGCCTAGTCAGGGGACTGGACTACTACAGCCGAACTGTATTTGAAATCTGGCCGGAAGAGAAAGAGGATGCTAAAAACAATCTGCAAATGGCTCTTTGCTCAGGCGGACGTTATGACAAGCTAGTCAGTCTGCTCGGCGGACCAAAGACTCCGGCCGCAGGCTGGGCACTCGGAGTAGAAAGAGTCATCTTGCTTTTGAAAGAGCTGGAAGTCTCAATTCCGGAGCATCACGCCCGTCCGAAGGTATTCATCGCCCAGCTGGGAGAACTAGCTAAAAGAAAAAGCTTAAAGCTATTTGAAGAGTTTCGCAAACACGGAATTTTGGCAAAAGCATCTTTCGGAAGAGACAGCATTAAATCACAGCTAAGGATCTCCAATCGCTGGGGCATAAAGTACACCCTGATTATGGGCCAGAAAGAAGCCCTCGATGGTACGGTGATATTGAGAGAAATGGACTCGGGGATTCAAGAAACACTGGCAATAGATAAAATATTAGATATAGTAAAGCAGAGGTTGAAAAAATGAGCGACATATTCTGCAAGATAATAAACGGCGAGATAAAAGCGGACTTTGTAGACCAAGGGGAGGACTGGATTGCAATAAACGATATACATCCTGCGGCCCCGGTCCACGTATTAGTAATTCCGAAGGGGCACGGCTCTCTGCAAGATTATGAAGAAAATGATTCAGAACTTCTAGGAAAACTAGTAGTCGCTGCGAATAAGGTTGCCCGAAAATTAGGAGTAGCTAAGACCGGCTACAGATTAATAATCAATTACGGAGAAGATAGCCAAGCGCATGTGTTGGATCACCTGCATATCCATTTGTTAGCCGGTAAAAAATTAGGATCAAAGGTAATAAATTAATTTTAAGGAAGGAGGTTCCCTATGGAGGTAAAAAGAAAACCGAATGAAAGTATTGGATCTTTAATGAGGCGCTTCAGCCGTCTGATTCAAAGGACGCAACTGGTAGTAAGAGCAAAAAAGTCCAAACACTTTCAGAAAAAGATGACTAATCGCGAAGAAAAGAACCGCGCTATTATGCGTGAAGAGTTAAGGGCGTTGAGAAAACGTCTTGAACGTCTTGGTAAATACGACGACGAGTCATTTGAAGAAGAAAAGAAAAAAATTAAAAGAAAATTAGATCTGTAAACAATGCTAAAACAAGATATTCAGAAGGCAATGACAGATTCTCTTAAATCAGGCGACGCAACAAAGCGCCTAGTTTTGGGTATGCTGATGACCTCAATTAAAAACCGGGAGCTTAGCAAAAGAGGCCAGCTCAGTAAGACCGTTAATGATCCGGTCGAACTTGAAAAACAAAGCCAGCTCTCTGATGAGGAGGTGCTAGAGGCATTGTCCGGTGAAGTGAAAAAGCGTAAAGAATCGATCGAACAATACATGTCCGGAGGCAGAGAAGAACTGGCAGAAAAAGAGAAAGTCGAGATGGCCATTCTTATGGAGTATATGCCGGAACAGATGGATGAAGAAGCCGTCAGAGCAGAAGTACAAAAAACGGTGGCAGAGCTAGGCGCCCAAGGACCTAAAGATATGGGAAAAGTTATCGGCGCCGTCATGGCTAAACTCAAAGGCAAAGCCCCTGGAGATCTGGTCAGTAAAATCGCTAAGGAGCTCCTGCAGATCTAATATGCTGGATTTAGCTTTCCGCAATTCCACCAAACAAAAGGTTTACAGTAAGTCTTTTTTTGAAAAAGTAATTTCGGTAGCGCTGGAGACTACTAATTTAGGTTCAAAGAAAGTCGAGGTCTCGGTAAACTTGGTAGGCGATAGCAAGATTACCTCTCTTAACAAAAAGTATCGGGACAAAAATATGCCCACCGATGTACTCTCCTTCCCTCTAAACGATGAAATTGGCGTGAAATCAAGGGTTGGTGATATAATGAGCTTGGGTGACATCTTCATCAGTCTTCCCACAGCAAAAAAATACGCCAAAGAAGAGGGCGTAAGTTTGGATTCAAAGTTAAAATTTTTAACCGTTCATGGTTTCCTGCATCTTCTGGGTTACGACCATGGTAATTCTAAAGATAAGGCAATAATGTTTAAATTGCAGGATAAAATACTAGGTAACTAACTAATTTATGCGACCGCAAATAATCTGTGGAATTGATATCGGCAACTCAGCCATCAAGACCGTAATCGCTGGCATTGAGCGGGGAACTTCGCATCCACAAATACTCGGCATCGGCACTGCTGCATCAAACGGTCTAAGAAGAGGAGTTGTTTTTGATATGGAAGAAACGGCGGCCAACATAGCCGAGTCGGTAAAGCAGGCTGAAGCTATGGCCGGAGCAAAAGTAAGCCAGGCATATGTTTCTCTGAATGGACTGCATATCAGGACTCAGATGTCCCGCGGCGTGATTATCGTAAGCCGCGCCGACAGTGAGATAACACAGAATGATATCGATCGCGTTATTGACGCTGCTGCGACAATAAACCTACCGGCTAATAGAGAGATAATCCATATTATTCCAAAGAATTTCACAATCGACTCTCAAGAGAACGTTAAAAACGCCTTGGGAATGAAGGGCGTCAGGCTAGAAGCCGACGTACTATTAGTAGAAGGCCTATCTCCGTATATAAGAAACCTGGCTAAGTGCGTTAACACAAACGATATCGAAGTCACGGAGTTTGTATTCTCTCCTCTTGCCGCTTCCAAGTCAGTTCTGGATAAACACCAGAAAGAACACGGCGTGCTGAACATAGACATTGGCGGTGGAGTTTCTTCAGTATCTCTCTTCCATGAAGGAGAGCTGGTCCACACATCTATTCTCCCGATCGGTTCAAGACATATAACCAATGACATAGCAGTCGCATTCAGAACGTCCATGGACAAGGCAGAAGAGATAAAGCGTCAGTATGGATGCCTAGCTGCTGACAAAAGTTCTAAAAAAGATCAGATCGATCTTTCGGCGATAGTCCGCGAAGAAGACTTTGTGATACCTCGTAACCAGATAGCGAAAATAGTAGACTCTCGGGTATCAGAGATATTCGATCTAGTTTCGGAAGAGCTTAAAAAGATACCTCGCAACTACCTCTTGCCTGCCGGAGTAGTCTTAACTGGCGGTGGATCCAACCTGGAGGGCCTAGATGAGTTCGCAAAGAACCATTTAAGGCTCTCGGTCACCATTGGTAACGACCGCCTCGTTGAGGGCCTCTCAGACCAGATAACAGATCCGTCATTCGCAGTTGCCACTGGATTGGTGGCCTGGGGCTTTGAAAAAGAATTTTCAGGAACTAAGGCAGGGTTTTCAATGAATTTCTCATCAGATATCTTCAGTAAAGTCGGCCGCTGGTTTAAGAATTTTATGCCTTAGTTGAGTTATCCACAGGCAGCCAACAGGTGTGCATATTGCACGCCTTTTCCTTTTATGATATTCCAGAAGGTAACATTTAAACCCTCGGATCAACAAAAATATGGCACAAATTAAACCACCATTTGAAACTTTCGCCAGGATAAAGGTTATCGGAGTAGGCGGAGGCGGAAACAAAGCTATTCAAAGAATGATTGAGTCTAAGATTCATGGAGTTGAGTTTGTGGCCGTTAATTTGGATGCTCAGGACCTAAACGTAGCTAATGCTCCGACTAAGATCCTCATAGGAAAGAACCTCACTCGAGGATTAGGAGCAGGTATGAATCCCGAAGTAGGAAGGCAGGCTGCAAGTGAAAGCAAAGACGAAATTCAGGATGCTCTTAAGGGTTCCGACATGGTATTCATAACCGCCGGACTGGGAGGTGGTACAGGAACTGGAGCATCTTCTGTTATCGCCGAGATAGCTCATGATGTAGGCGCGTTAGTTGTCGGCGTAGTCACAAAGCCATTCTCTTTTGAAGGTGCAGCTCGAGCACGCATAGCCGATGAAGGTTGGCACTCATTAAAAGACAACGTTGATGCTTTAATAACCATCCCCAACGACAGACTTCTATCTATAATAGATCGCAAAACACCCTTGCTCGAGGCATTCGGTAAAGTAGATGAGGTTTTGAGACAAGGCGTCCAGGGTATATCCGATTTGATTACCATCCCTGGATTAATTAACGTTGACTTCGCTGACGTTAAAGCCGTAATGCAAAGCTCCGGTTCTGCATTGATGGGTATCGGCTATGCTAGCGGAGAAGACAGGGCTATTGAGGCTGCAAAGACAGCTATCAGCTCGCCCCTTCTGGAAGTAGCCATAGATGGAGCCAGGGGAGTCTTGTTCAATATCTCTGGCGGAATAGATCTGGCAATGGCTGAGATCAATGAAGCAGCTAAGATAATTACGGATAAGATAGACCCGAATGCCAAGGTAATCTTCGGAGCTGTGCAGGATGACAAACTCAAGAAAGGCGAGATAAAGATCACGGTCATAGCTACTGGATTTAATAACGGGGTACCAAAGAGTCCTAAATCTCATGTTTCTGTAAGCCCATCTCCTTTTGAAGAAGCCTCTGGAAATGGGATCAGCGAACCGAAATACAAACCTTTAGAAAAACCCAGAGAGGTCATAGACGATAACGCCGTTAGCGGCGATGACGACACATTCGATATACCAGCATTCATAAGAAGGAAGATGAAATAACCTAAAACTAGACCTAAGAACCCCGGCAAACTGTCGGGGTTCTTTTTTGACCAAGTGAATGCTGCACCCCACAACAGAGCTTGACTGGATTTCGCACTTTCGACATAACTTATCCACATTTGCATCATTCTATATGAGGGGTAGAATGAGATCAGAATGAACTATGACTCACACAATCAGGTGTGTGTCCGACTCGCCTTTAGTGCGGGTCTGTTTTAACTCTAAAGTAAATGTCTACACAAGATTTATACAAAATACAGGACCAGGAATTGAACGAGATGCTGGATCCGCACAAGGGGAACGGCAAGACTCACCGCTCCGGTTTAGTTTGGAGCCGGCTTTTCGAACAGGGTGATCCATATGAAGCAATCAACTGGGAGATTAGAACTGCCAAGATCACAAGAAGCAATGGTGAAGTCGTCTTTGAACAAAAGAATGTAGAAGTTCCTGACTTCTGGACGCAGACAGCGACGGATATTGTTGCTTCAAAATATTTCCGCGGACGCTTAGACTCTCCGGAGAGGGAGTACAGTGCCCGGCAAATGGTTGATCGTGTTGCGATTACAATTTCCGACTGGGGACTAAAGGATGAGTACTTCAAAACTCATGAGGACTATGAAAATTTCAAGCAAGACCTTAAATTCTTGCTGATTAATCAGTGGGCGGCATTCAATAGTCCCGTTTGGTTTAATGTCGGGGTTCATGAGGTTCCACAGTGTTCCGCCTGCTTCATCTTAGCCGTTGAAGATAACATGCAATCCATACTGGAATGGTACAGGGATGAGGGCTGGATATTTAAATATGGCTCTGGCTCGGGATTAAATGTATCTAACCTACGCTCCTCTAAAGAGCCCCTGTCAAAAGGCGGATTTTCATCCGGACCAGTCTCCTTCATGAAAGGCGCCGATGGTGTCGCTGCCGCTATACGCTCAGGAGGCACGACTAGAAGAGCCGCGAAGATGGTGGTATTAAATGCCGAGCACCCTGATATTAAAGATTTTATCTACTGCAAAAAGATAATAGAAGACATGACCAAAGTTCTTGATACCAGCGGTATCAAAGCAGACATTGCTGGTGACCTTTTCAACCCATATACTCTTTTGCCTTACCAGAATGCTAACAACTCTGTTAGGGCCACGGACGAGTTCATGGAAAAAGTAGAGACAGGCAAAGATTGGGACCTTAAATCTGTAACCACTGGCGAGACCCTAGATGTAGTTCCAGCACGTGAGGTTATGGACTGGATAGCTGATGCCGCCTGGCACTCTGCTGATCCTGGTATGCAATTTGATACAACAATAAACGACTGGCACACTTGTCCTAATACAGGGAGAATAAATGCTTCAAACCCATGCAGTGAATACATGCATATCGACAATAGTGCCTGTAATTTGTCTTCTATTAACCTTGTTAAATTCCTCCAGGCCGACGGTTCTTTCGAAGTAGATAAATTTAAAAAAGCCGTAGATACTATGATCACGGCACAAGAGATAATCGTAGGTAATTCTTCTTACCCGACTGAGAAAATAACTCAAAATGCAAAAGATTACAGACAGCTCGGACTGGGTTACGCCAACCTAGGCAGTCTTTTGATGAACATGGGTCTCGCCTATGACTCTGAAGAGGGTAGAACTATAGCGGCAGCGGTAACCTCGGTGCTTTGCGGCGAGGCATATTTAAAATCTGCTGAGATAGCGTCAATAACTGGTCCATTCGCCGGCTATGAGAAGAATCGAGAGCCAATGCTCAGAGTTATCAGAAAACATGGCTTAGCTGCAGAAAATCTTGCTAGCGAGTACGAGTCTCTAATAGCCTCCGCAGAAAACTACGACAATCAGATCATCGGTAAGGACAGGCTGATAGAGGAATCTGTTACCGTCTGGCAAAAAGCCCTCTCTTTGGGTGAGGAATACGGTTTTCGCAACTCTCAGGCAACTGTAATAGCACCGACTGGCACTATCGCATTCCTAATGGATTGTGACACTACCGGCATTGAACCGGAGTTGGCCCTGGTGAAATACAAAAAGCTTGTTGGTGGTGGAGTGTTAAAGCTGGTTAACAACCAGGTCCCCTTCGCCTTAAAGAAGCTCGGCTATGATGAGAAGCAGGTATCTGACGTCACGTCATATATTCTGGAGAAGGAAACAATTGAAGGTGCACCCCACCTTTTAGCTGACCATCTACCAATATTTGATTGCTCATTCAAGGCACACAGCGGCACAAGAAGTATTAGCTACTTAGGGCATATTAAAATGATGGGGGCCGTTCAGCCTTTCATCTCTGGCGCTATCTCCAAGACAGTGAATTTGCCTAATGAAGCGACTACGGAAGATATCCGAGATGCTTTTGTCCAATCATGGAAGTTGGGCCTGAAAGCGGTGGCTGTTTACCGAGATGGCTGCAAGAGTATGCAGCCGTTAAACACGAGCAAAGACGAGAAAGCAGACAATGTTTCTACCCCTATGGAAGCTAACAAGAATCTGGTTGAGAAGATAAATGGGTACACCAGGGTTAAGCTGCCTGATGAAAGGCCGTCGATCACTCACAAATTCTCCCTGGGTAATCACGAAGGTTACCTGACTGTTGGCCTATACCCCGATACCAACAAGCCCGGCGAAACATTCATCACCATCGCCAAAGAGGGAAGTACCGTATCCGGCCTCTTCGATGTAATAGCCACCCTGACGTCTATGTGTCTACAATCGGGCATACCTCTTAAAACTTTAGTCAGAAAATTTAAAGATCTGCGATTTGAACCAGCAGGCATTACCAGTAACGAAGAAATACCTTTCGCAAAATCATTTATAGACTATATATTCAAATATCTGGGACATAAATTCTTGTCTGAACAGGACCAGGAAGAGATATTCGGCAAACCTCATGTTGAACTATCTCAATCAATAACAGATACCCCCGAGGAAGAAGAGATAAAGACGAGATTGGTAAGCACCTCCTGGGAGCAGGACTCAAATGAAGCTCATACCGATGCCCCCGTTTGCGAATGCGGGACTATAATGTTCCGAGCAGGATCGTGCTTCTCCTGCCCCAACTGTTTCGCAACAACCGGCGTATGCAATTAAAAAACTACCCTCACGGGTAGTTTTCATCTGTGCCTTTTACGACTGCCAAATCGATCGGCCCAGGCATTGCCTAGCAATAAGGCTTTTTCTCTTTCAGTAAAGCCGTATTCCACATCACACATCTGATAGGTCTCGTTAAGACTGGGTAGGAAAAGATCATCATCTGGATGGATCGAATAAGAAATACCAGCCTCAAGTATCTCCCTTATTCTCAGCGCCTTTGTATTAGGAACCAGCCCCGAGGCAAAATTGGAACCGGGGCATCCTTCAATTCCTATTCCTCTGTCGAATACTTCTTTCATGAGTTCGGCATCATATGGCAGGCCGATAGCATGCCCTATACGATCTACTTTTAACCCATAAATCGCCGTCCTAACGTTGGCGATCAGATTAGGTAGATCATCAGGGAATTTGGGATCATCCGTCGTCCACTCTCCCGCGTGGCATGTTGTCTTGAACCCCAAGCTCTTTGCCCTCTCAAACATGGCAATATGTTTTTCCGGTGGATGGCCGGCCTCATCACAGACAAGACCGATCCCTACGACGAATGCTCGACTGCACCGCCCCGCCATTTCAACTAATCGAACAGCTTCTTCAGAAGAGACTTCTCGGCCTACGGTAAACAGAATGTTTACCTCAACGTCAGGGTACTGTTCCTCTCCCTTCATTATGCCCTCAACCAAGGCATCGACAACCTGCTTTTCATTCAAGCCACCGAAGGTGTGGTATTGCGGAGCGATAGTAAATTCACAGTATTTAAACCCCTGCCTCGCCCTGACAAGAACATATGTCTCTGCAGCCAACGCAAGCGTCTCGCTGCTTTGCATTACCCCAGTAGTAAGGGAGAATTTCTCAACGATATCCTTCTGCGGATCTCTGAACCACTTCGTTACGGCCTCGTGATGTCCGCTGAATTGATTGAAAGGATATTTTTTGCCGCTCATCTTGTGGAGCTGGGGCAAGATTGAAAGAAGGGGAAATGAACCATCCATGTGGTCATGAAGTAGTACTTTCTGCGGCCAATGTGGTGCTGGCATTTGATTCTCCGAATTGAGAATTGTAAAAATAGCTCCTGGCAGAATATATTAAATTAGCCCAAAAATCAAATGAAAAATCTTGTAAATTAATGGTTTTATGTTAGTATACCTAGACGAAAATATATCGCGGGGTGGAGCAGTAGTTAGCTCGTCGGGCTCATAACCCGAAGGTCGCAGGTGCAAATCCTGCCCCCGCAACAAAAGTTTGCAAAACATCACCACAAGGTGATATTTTGTTTTTAGTTAACTGCTAACTGGCACATTAAAAATACGGGGGTAAGAAGTGCAAGATAAATTAAGAAAAGTCCCTGAGAGAAAGTGGGTAGCTGGAATTTGCGCTGGACTAGCTTACTATATCGGCTGTCCAGTTTGGATAGTCAGACTAGTCTGGTTTGTGATTACGCTATCATATGGCTTTGGTCTTTTAGCATACATCCTTCTTTGGATGTTTCTGCCTAAATGGGGGAAGACCCCCAAGGATTTCGATAAAGTCACGGGGGATTAGAATGAAGAAGAAGGCGAGAAAGAAAAGGCTCGTAAAAGAAATTAGATTTAAGATGAGGAATGGACAAAGCCTGGTCATATTTCTAGGCCTGCCAGTAGCAGGACTAGAAAGGGTCATCATCGAGAACAACAATGGAGTAGTAGAGGTAAGTGCTGACAGCCATTCCCGATTCGAATTCAGTGACAAGAAGATAGACTCGAACACGTGTGACTTCTATCTAACTAACCCGACTTGGAATACAGCATTAACTGACTATCTTTTGTCATGTTTCTGGAGTCAATTCGGCTGGGGCGATCTAGCTAGATACCAGAACGACCCAGCTCTGGTAAGGGCCGTCAGAAAAGAAATCAGAAAACTCGTAGAAGAATTTGAGCCTATGGCAGCAGAAAGACTGAACAAGATAGTCAGCACCCAGAAGAAGAGATACAAGATTCTACGAGGTGGTAAGATAATTCTGAGTAGTAACCCCGGCAGATACGCGGGGTATGAGCCACGTAAGATATTCGGTAGACTAGATTGCAAATCTGGTAAAAGAATGATGAAAAAGAAGAATCGCGTGTTCTTCCTGACCTGGCAAGACGCGATTGATGCCGGCTACAGACCATGCAAAGTTTGTAAGCCCGCTCCTGATGATACCCACCCCTAGAGGTGGGTTTTTTGACCCTATAATCTTATCGTGATATTAATCTAATAATCCTTAACAACATAGACGGAGGTCGGCATGAAGTACTTTGACCGCCTTTATAGCTCCTGGGATGTCCCAAAGCCGATCATCCGCTTGATGCAAACAAGAGAGATGGTCAGGCTTCGAGAAATTACCCAATCGGTGTTACCGAACTGTCTGATACATAACGGCCCCATACCGAGCAGATTTCAGCACAGCATGGGAGTCTGCTATCTGGCAGAAAAGGTCTTGGAGAATTACCTTAGTGAATACGGGCATCTTCTACCGATAGCCGCGTTGCTTCATGACGCCGGCAACCCGCCGTTTTCACATCTTAGCGAACCATTCTTAAAAGAAGTGACGGGCAAAGATGGTGAATCGTTTCTTGAAGACATGCTGGATGGTTCAGAAACAGAAAAGATATTGATAGAGATGGGCTTGTCCGTAGAACTAGTTGTTAGCTGGGTCACCGGAAAAGCACCGCTATCAGATATTCTTCATGGGTCGCTGGATATAGATAATTTGGACAATGTCGGCAGGTTCAATCACGCTGCGAATCTCGGTGGCCCAAGTTTCGGTGCAATCGGCATCGCTTCGGGCTTCAGGCTCACCACGGAGAAAGAGTGGGTTCTGCCTACTGTCTTTGAGGAAAGAGTGGGGAAGTGGTTGGAGACACGTCATAAGGTCTACACCAGTCTCTATCAAGAGCCTCACCTCAATATAGTCGCCATGGTCTCAAGAGCGGTTGAAATAGCATTCTGCGAAAATGAGATCAAGCGTGATTTCTTCTTTCTTAACGACAGCCAGGCAATTGAATACTTACTTCACTGTAATAGCAGGACCGCCTATCTAGTAGATAGAGCGCTCCGCTGGAACTGGTACAAAGAAGCTTATCGTTTCAGCTCGATAACCGTAGGCCCGGAAGAAAAGCTTGCCAAGCTTGCCCAGCGCCGACAAAGCGGACGGGAGATGGCAGAGTTGATTTCCAGGAGACTAGGCATTCCAGAAGAAAAAATATCTGTCCTGATCTTCAAGGGCAAAGAGAATAGGAACGTGACTATTCCATTCATAAACAAAGAAGGCTGGAAAGTATACAGCGGCCCGACAGACATGCCGTCTCACAGGGTAGTCGCCTACCTTCCAGGAGATCTAATGCCTGAAAAATGGGCCGTCAAAGAGCTCATTGAATCAGAGATTAAATAACCCCTTCGGGGGTTTTCTTATTGAAAAATATGCAAAATTAGGTTAAATTA
>JBBEDS010000020.1:0-17911 GCA_040881175.1 Minisyncoccota bacterium
TGGGGAATATATCGCCGACCGTTATTCCCCGGATATTCTTACGGAGTCTATCAAGAGTCCACTCGTAGGCATTCCAAGTATCAACCAGGCATTGGCTCAAAAAGGTTTCTCAGAAAATTTTGAAGACATTTATTCCAATTGGCTAATAGCCAATGTTGTTAATGACATATCTTTGGGAGATAAGTTTGGTCTTTCCAGAGATGACCTGGATATATTCAAAGTCACTCCTAATAATATATTTCTTAACGTCAGTGATGGCGCCAATATTACAACCTCAGATAACTTTAAAGATTGGCAGGGAAAATGGTATGACATTATCCAATTCGGGGCAGGGAATAATAGATTCTTGGAAATAGAGTTCACATCCCCATCACTTACCAGCTTTTACATCTCCTATGTGATTTTCAATTCTGATGGAACTATTCGCTCCGCAATTTTTAAACCTGGACCGCAAACCGACACTTTAACGGTCGGGGGTATCGGCAGCGAAGTGACTAGAGTAATTTTTATGCCGGTCAAAAAGGACAGACTAAAAGGATTCACAGCCGAGGAATCAACGGTGTCTCTAACCTCTAATATTAAAAGAGTTGCCTCAAGTACGAATGAGATGGCGGTGCCGGAAGAACCGGAAGTAACGCCGGACATTTTATCTCCGATCCTTAACCTGCCGGACGGCTCGCTAATCAGAGCCGAGGGAGATACGAAAGTATATGTCATTAACGGCAGCTGGAGGCGCCACATACCTAGCCCGCGTGTTTTTGATTTCTATCCTCACCTAGGTTTCGATAAAGTCAAAGTGGTTTCTCGTGCGGAGGCGGATCAATATCAGGACAGTAATCTAATCCGTTTTGATGAAAGGGTATATAGTCTTGAATCAGGCCAGCGACGCTGGTTAAATATCTCCGGAGAACAGTTCTCCGCCTCAAGCCGTGCTTGGGATGCCGTCTTTCGGGTCAACGAATTAGAGTTGAATTTTTATCCCGTTGGCTCTAACATTACTCAATAGAATATCCGGTCTTTGAAATAGGGAGGAAGCGATGTCTTTACCGGCTTTAATTAAGAGGAATGTTCCTCTTGCGGGATTCACGACGCTTGGTGTCGGCGGACCTGCTGATTATTTCGCCGAGATTACGAATGAACAGGAGTTGCCTGTCGTTTGTAACTTCGCCAGGGATAATGGCCTAGACATCTTTGCGATTGGGCGCGGATCCAATATTCTTTTTGCCGATGCCGGGTTCAGAGGACTCGTTCTTCGTATTGATCTAAAATCTTTTTATCTCGAAGGCAATGACCTATGGGTCGGTGCCGGAGTGCAGATATCCGAGCTGGTTAAGCTAGCCAAGGCGGGCCGTACGGGTTTCGAATCTTTCGCCGGACTGCCCGGCAACGTCGGCGGGGCTGTTTACGGAAATGCCGGTTGCTACGGCAAACAATTTTGGGACGTAGTAGCTAAGGTTAGATTCTTCAACGGTAAAACCTTTGAGACTCTCGAGGCCAAGCCGGATTTATTCAGTTACCGCCAAAGCGTATTTGGGGGCAATCCTGAGTGGATAATCTGCGCAGTGCAGCTGAGAGCGGAGCGCGGAGACCCAGAATTAATTGGCAGAGAGACTAAAAGGATATTAAGCACAAGACAGGCGAGCCAGCCCAAGGAAAAAAGCTGCGGTTGTTTTTTCAAGAATCCGATACGTGCTACTGCCGGCCAGTTGATAGACCGGGCGGGACTCAAGGGCGAGAGGTTCGGGGGAGCCAAAGTGTCCGAAGTCCACGCGAATTTTTTTGTTAACGCCGGTGGTGCTACCGCAAATGATTTCTTAGAGCTGATTGAGATCGTTAAAGGAAGAGTTTATGGAGAGTTCAATATTTTGTTAGAAGAAGAAATTATCAAAATCGGAGAATTCTAATCCCGCCTGAGCGGGATTTTTTCTTTCATATTTCTATTTAAAAGTTTATGAAAGATATTTTTTAAAGTTATCCACTTTTTTTATCTACAAAAGATTTTTTTACTTGTATAATTATATTGTCAGTAAATTTTTTTATCACTCACATTGATTAAAAAATTTCATGACAGTTTGGTCGGCTGTCATATTAGGAGGGTGAGATAATATATTTTTAATCTTAAAAACCTTTTCAGATTAATCAGATTGTCTCATTACTATTTAAACCATGGCAAAGAAAAAGAAAGCCGCAAAGAAGAAGAAGCCAGCAAAGAGAAAAGCTGCAAAGAAAAAGGCAACCAAGAAAGCCAAGAAGAAGAAGAGAAGATAGTCTTCTTTTCCCCGCGGTGAACGCGGTCTCAAAAGAACCCCCCGAGAGGGGGTTCTTTTTTGTTAAAAGGCGTGGTATAGTGGGATATTATCAAGTATTTATGAAACTAATCATTCATACAAAGAATATTGATTTGACGCCAAGTATTAGGGCCTTGGTTGAAGATAAGGTGGGCTCTGTCGAGAAATTCATAAAACCGGAAAACGTTGAATTGGCTGAGGCCAGGGTTGAGGTAGGCAAGCCATCACAGCACCACAAGTCCGGCATGATATATTATGCCGAGATTAATCTGAAGATAGGCAGCAGACTGTTGCGGGCTGAAGCTGAACATATGGAATTAGAGTATGCCGTTGTTGAAGCGCGCAAAGATTTAGAACGTCAAATCAAAAAAGGAAAACAGAAAAAGAGAGAAGTGCGCAGAGTGCAAAAGAGAGTCTAAATTATTATGGGAATTTTTAGTAAACTATTTGGCGACGCCAACAAGCGTACGTTGGATAGCCTCCAGCCGGTCATAGACAAGATCAATGAGCTCGAACCGACGTTCGAGTCTTTTTCACTTGAAGAATTAAAATCAAAAACCGAGGAGTTCAAAAAAAGAATAGCCGATGGCGAATCGCTGGATGATATTTTGCCGGAAGCTTTTGCTCTAGTCCGTGAGTCGGCAAAAAGAACTTTGGGTCAAAGGCATTTTGATGTTCAGCTGATGGGTGGCATTACTCTGCACCAGGGTAAGATTTCGGAGATGAAGACCGGAGAAGGCAAGACGTTGGTTGCAACTCTGCCGGCGTATCTTAATGCGCTTAGCGGCAAGGGGGTGCATATCGTGACGGTGAATGATTATCTTTCTCGACGTGATACTGCCTGGATGGGACAGGTCTACGATGCCCTGGGTTTGACCGTCGGTTCTATTAACCATGAAGCCTCATACCTTTATGACTCTGCTCATGTGAGTAAGAAAGAAGAAGATGAGCTGGACAAGGAGCGCGATACTACCGGCGGATTTAAAGTTGTCCATGAATTCCTGCGTCCGGTAGAAAGACGCGAAGCGTACGAGGCAGATATTACTTTCGGCACCAATAATGAATTCGGTTTTGACTATTTGCGCGACAATATGGTCTATGACCAAAATCGCATGGCGCAAGCCAAGGGTCATAACTTTGTAATAGTCGATGAGATCGATTCAATTTTAATAGATGAAGCCCGTACGCCTTTGATCATCTCTGCACCCGATACCGATTCAACCAGCCTATACCAAACTTTTGCGAAAATAGTTCCGCAGTTGAAAGAAAATGTTGACTACAATGTCGATGAGAAATTAAAGGCCGTCTCAATCACTGAGGAAGGAATAGAGAAAGTAGAAAAAATCCTAAATTTAAAAAACATATATGAAGAAGGTGGAACCAGATATGTCCATCATTTGGAGCAGGCCTTGAAGGCGAATGTAATTTTCCATCGAGATACTGACTATGTGGTTCGCGAAGGCGAGGTGATAATAGTAGATGAGTTTACCGGACGACTTATGCCTGGCCGCCGGTGGTCAGAAGGATTGCACCAGGCGGTTGAAGCCAAGGAGGGAGTATATGTCCAAAAAGAATCAAGAACCCTAGCAACGATTACCTTCCAAAACTATTTCCGACTTTATGACAAAATCTCTGGCATGACCGGTACGGCGCAAACTTCAGCCGAAGAATTTCACAAGGTATACAAGCTGGATGTAGTGAGCATACCGACTAACAAACCATTAGCGCGTTTAGATATGCCAGACAGGATATATAAGACGGAGGGCGGAAAACTAAAGGCATTGATACAGGAGGTCAAGGAGAGACACACCAAGGGCCAGCCGGTATTGATCGGTACCGTATCCATAACTAAAAATGAAATGCTTTCCACATATTTGGAAAGAGAGGGCATACCTCATAGAGTTTTGAATGCCAAGAACCATGAAAATGAAGGTGAGATTATTGCTCAGGCGGGACGAGTCGGCGGAGTAACCGTGGCGACCAACATGGCGGGCCGTGGTGTCGACATAATGCTCGGCGGCAATCCGCCGGAACCGGAAGAAGCCAAAAAAGTAAAAGATCTGGGCGGGCTTCTGGTTATCGGCACTGAACGTCATGAGGCCCGGAGAATTGATAACCAACTTCGTGGGCGTGCTGGTAGGCAGGGAGATCCGGGTTCTTCTCAATTCTTTGTTTCGACCGAAGACGAACTTGTCAGAATATTCGGTGGCGACAGGTTAAAGAATCTGATGGATCGGCTTGGAGTAGGTGAAGACGACGTAATTGAGAACAATCTAATATCTAAAGCCATAGAACAGGCCCAGTCGAAAATAGAGGGCAATAACTTTGATGTCCGAAAATATGTACTTGAGTATGACGACGTCATGAATCGTCACAGAACTTCGATTTACGATCTAAGGAAGGAGACATTAAGGTCAGAAAACATCCGGGACAAAATACTGGGATACGTTCATCATGAATTGGATAAGATAGTTAATTTCCACACTGGAGTCGAAGTACCCGACTGGAATGTTGAAGAGATCTCGGAGCATATAAAAGCTATAGTTCCCGTTGAAGATGCTGGATTTCATTCAAAAGTTGCCGAAGTCGCTAGCGCTCGAGATGCCGGCCAACTTATTGATTTCCTGCACGAGGTTACTGATAAAGCGTACGAGGCCAAAGAAAAGCAGGTTGGCCTAGAGCCCATGAGGCATTTAGAGAAAATGGTCCTTCTGCGAGTTATTGATGAGTTATGGGTTGACCATTTGGAGCAGATGGAATCCTTGCGTGACTCCGTGCGCCTGCGAGCCTACGGTCAGAGAGATCCGTTGATTGAATACAAGATAGAAGGCCAAAAAATGTTCAATCAATTGCAGGCCGCAATCGGTCAGCAGATCTCCAATATGATATTCAAAGTCGGTTTTGTTAATCAGCCGAAGGAGACGAAAATTGAGACCAAAAGAGCAAATATTGTTGGTAGCAATGCTTCTTCTGGAGTTTCAAAACAGATGGAAGAAGAGTCAAAAAGAGATACTGTAGTAAATGAAGGACCAAAAGTGGGCAGGAACGATCCATGCCCTTGCGGGGCAGTGAATCCTACTACTGGCCAGGTGTATAAATTTAAAAAGTGCGGAATGATAGATGCGCCGCATCACAAAAAATAGCAGGCTATATGACCGAGCAAGGCATCCTAAACTTAATAAGCGAAGATGACTGGATGATGAACATTCTGCGTATCGCTGAAAATTTAAATCTGCCAGATTGGGCAATCGGTGCAGGATTCGTGAGAAATAAAGTTTGGAACTATCTGCATGGATACAACAAAAAGACTGTCGATACTTCGGACGTAGACCTGGTATATTACGATCCGAACGGTAATGACGAGAAGGATGACGAGCGACTGTCGGAACAATTAAAAAAAGAAACGGGAATTGCCTGGGAAGTAGTAAACCAGTTTTATGCTCATAAATGGAATAACTTGGCGCCATATATGTCGACTGAAGATGCTATCTCTCAGTGGCCGGAAACGGTAACCGGAATAGGAGTTAAGCTTGAAAACGGAAGCTTGAAGCTCATTGTCCCCAATGGTATTGATGATCTGGTTAACTTAGTCATAAGACCA
Source organism: Minisyncoccota bacterium (assembly GCA_040881175.1). Taxonomy (GTDB): domain Bacteria; phylum Patescibacteriota; class Minisyncoccia; order 2-02-FULL-40-12; family IGHO2-01-FULL-4-A; genus JBBEDS01. The sequence goes on from JBBEDS010000020.1 coordinate 5,890, forward strand.
AGCCCCAAGTTTATAGAGAATCTAGAAAGAGTTAGAAAAAGAGTAGAAGAAAAAAGATGGCTGGAGAAGTGGCCAAAGCTAAAGTTTGTAGACTAAAAGTGATGCAGGATACTACAAAACCAAAATTAAAGTGCGTGCTCCACGGCAGTTTTCGCAAGCACTTTAAAGAGATAAGAAGAGTCCACCAGCTATTCAGCCAGAACGGTATTGAAGTGTTGGCTCCGACAATGTCGGATATCAAATCTTTTGATGGAGGATTCGCCATATTGGAAAGCGATCAGGAGAGAGACCAAAGGCTGATAGAGCTCCTGTATTTACATAATCTAAAGAAACTCGACAACAATGGTTTTAGCTATTTCGTAAACCCAGACGGATATATCGGCAGAACGGCCTCGTATGAGCTCGGTATTGCCCAGGCGTCCAATGCTAGATGCTTCTTTTCGGATAATCCCGACGATCACCCGGTATATATCCATGAAAATTCAATCTGGAAGCCGGAGGATATCGTCGAATATATTAATAAATTCGGACAACTACCTGAGCCGAAGATTAAAAGGAATGAGAAGGCCATGCATAGGCTGTGGGAGGAATTAGTCGTACCAGGCTCTGTTGTAGCGGCCGGAGCAATAATTGAATATTCATCACCAAAGCACAAAGAGAAAGAGATTCTATTAGTCAAAACCCACAAATGGAGGGACAGATATTCTGTTGTCGGTGGCAAGGTTCGAAGGAACGAGCGTCTTGAGGATGCACTTATGAGAGAAATAAAAGAGGAAACAGGCCTTAGGTCTAGCATCGGAGAGCATATTTGTACCTTTGACCAGATAAAAAACTCCGGATATTACGAATCTGGAACCCAGCATATTTTTGTTGATAAGATTGCAAGAGTAAATAGCAAGAATGTCAGGTTGAATGAAGAAGCCCAGGAATATATTTGGATACCTCCGGAAAAAGCTCTCAGGGAACTAGAGATAGAGCCGAATGCCCGTCATACGCTGGAACTTTACACGAAAATGTTCGTGAGGTAGTCTATTGGCAGATGCTTGCAAATTTGAAGGAGAGACTGACATGGCTCAACCAAAGAAGATTTTTGTAATCTGTCCCGTGAGAAACGCGGAGCCGGATATTCAAGAAAAAATCTCTGAGTATGTTGCCAACCTGGAAGCGGAAGGCCACGAGGTATATTGGCCCGCCAGAGATACCGAGCAGCAAGACCCGACTGGCGGATTACAGATTTGCAGGGCAAACTTTCGCGAGATCATGGAGGCGAACGAGATCCATATCTGGTATGATGAAACTAGCGGCGGATCAAAATTTGATCTGGGCGGCGTATTCATGCTTGTGGAGATGCTCCGCTGGCACAAGCGCATCGTCATAATCAACGAGAAGGAAGCCGCAGAGAAAGATCGGGGTTTGCCGAAGAGTCATTTCCAAGTATCTCAATATCTTGTCAGGAAGACCTGCAAAAACTAGCCCCAAATTTTGGGGTTCTTTTATGAAAAAATATGAAATACAATAAGTTAGTCAGGGATAAAATCCCGGAAATAATTAAAGAGAAAGGAGAGGAGGTTGTGTTCCACGTTGCGCACGACAAGGAGTACTGGCAAAAACTCAAAGAAAAGCTGCAGGAAGAGGCAGCTGAATTTAATAAGGAAGATAACATTGAGGAGTTCGCTGACCTGCTTGAGGTTATCGATGCCATAAAAGAATACAAAAACTTTGGCGACAAAGAGGTGGAAGACATTAAAAAAGAGAAAGCAGATAAAAAAGGAAAGTTCAAAAACAGAATAATTCTCGACGAGTCATAAATTATGCAATTCAAACCGCCAAAAGACAACGAAAGATACAAGTGGACCAATCACGTCAAAGAAAAGATGATGTATTACGGAATCTCGGAGAGTCTGATCAAAAGAATCATCAGATTTCCCGGCAGAATAGAGGAGGGTATAGCTCCAGAGACTGTTGCCGTGATGCAGCCGACAAGTAATAAGAAGAAACCACAGGAAGTCTGGGTCATGTATCAGGATATTTTAAGTAGGCCATCTGCTGAAAATAAGGCAATCATGACTCAACCGAAAAGACGGGTCATTTCCGCTTGGCGATACCCCGGCGTGAGTCCTATTGGCAAAAAAATCCCTATCCCGGATGAAATTTTGCAAGAGCTCGAAAATGTAATATGATGGAAAGCAATAAAACCCAAACCTATGAAAATATCAATTTTACCATTCCTAATTGTAATAGTTATCGGAGTAGCCCTCGGTGGCTATTTCCTTTTAAAAGATAAAGGCGAAGCCTTGAATATAGACTCATATGATTCAAGCGCCACCGCAACCCCAACTATGAGCGAACAAGACAATAACCAAGCAGACTTAGAGAATGTAGAGGTCGTGACAGTAACCATGAAGACCTCTAAAGGCGACATCAAGCTGGGCCTGATACCGAAGATAGCGCCAAAGACCGTCGCTAATTTTGTTAATTTAGCTGAAAAAGGCTTTTACGACGGAACTAAATTCCACAGAGTGATTGATGACTTTATGATCCAGGGAGGCGATCCATTGTCCAAGACCGATGACCCGAGAGTCGGTTCGGGCGGTCCCGGATATACTTTCGAGGATGAAATTAATCCCAAGTCCCTAGGATTATCCGATGAGGCGATAGCGGAGCTTGAAGGCCTTGGATACAAATATAACTATGAATTGGAGTCTTTGCCGGTAACCCCCGGAGTGATAGCCATGGCTAACGCCGGCCCTAATACTAACGGTAGCCAATTCTTCATAGTCACCACCAAACCACAGACGCATCTTTACGGACGACATACCGTATTCGGCGGTGTGCTTGATGGCATGGATATAGTTTTAAATATCGAGCAGGGAGATGTAATAGAGAAAGTGACCGTGGAGAAATAATGGCATATATCAAGACTTCAAAACCACTAAAGATATCTCGAGCCAATCTTCAGCTAATGGTAGATTGCCCAAGATGTTTTTGGCTTTACAAGAATAAGGGCATTCGCCGGCCCGCAGGGTATCCATACACACTCTCAATGGCCGTAGACCAGCTTCTAAAGGCTGAATTCGATGAGTACAGGGATCGAGGGGAGATGCACCCATCTTTGCTCGGTCAAGCTAATTTGGTAGAGGCTAAACTTTTCAGCGACAATGAGCTATTGAAGAAATGGCGAAATAACTTTAGCGGTTTAAGCTATCATGACGAGGGTTTGGACGCGACGCTATTCGGTGCAGTCGATGACATGCTTGAAATGGGCGACGGCTCTCTGGCGGTAATAGACTACAAATCATCTGGAGCCAAGGAAGTTTCGGTTTACGATGACTACAAGAGGCAGATGGATGTATATACCCATATTCTTGAGCAGCTTGGCCACAAGACTGCACGCAAGGCATATTTCGTTTTCTACCAGGTAGACAAAGAGAACGGATTTAACGGTAGACTGCCTTTCAAGGGTATCGTTAAGGAAATTGACACGGACCCAAGCTATGTTCAGGAATTGTTCAACAAGGCTGTGGAGTTGGCAAGATCCGAGACTCCGCCTCCCGGAGATACGGAATGCGAACACTGCTCTTGGGCCGGTCATCATAAAGAATATTTAGGCTAATGGTAACGAAAAAAGACAAACCAAAGATAACCGGAGAGTTATTCTATAAATTCTTCCAATGCCCTCACTGGGTTTGGTATGACGTTTACGGCGACCATAGTAAGAAGAAGGAGATTCCTCCTCTGATGGAGATGATATTTAAGAGTGGCTTAAGACACGAGAGGAGTGTAATCCAGTCCCGTAAGTTTGAGGAGATTAAGCCGGATTCATTCAAAGACCTGGACGAGGCATTCATGGCTACTATGGAATTGATGAAGCAGGGCAAGAATATCTACCATGGCGTTTTAATGCATGAAAACTGGGTGGGTATCCCGGACCTGCTTGAGGCAAGGCCTGTGGAAAAAGGTATGAAATCTGTTCTCGGCGATCACTACTATGTCGTCTATGATGTTAAAAGCGGCAAAGAGATGAGAGACGAATACAAATTTCAGCTAGTATTCTACAGTTTGATCCTGGAAAGGCTGCAGGGTGTAAGGCCGAGAGACGCATATATCATAAATGCTGACGGGGAAGAGAGGTCGTTCATGGTTGAGGATTTTATGGACTATTTCCAATTCACGCTTGATAAGATGGAAAAAGTATTGGAAGGGGAAAAGCCAGCCCCTTTTCTCAAGAGCGGTTGCAAGCAGTCTCCTTGGTATTCAATTTGTTTGGAGGAGTCTCAGGGTTGCAATGATATTTCTTTAATTTTCCGTCTCAGCCAGAATGACCAGCGCAGATTCTACGAGGTTGGCATCAGGACAGTCAAAGATCTGGCCGAGGCTAATGTAGATGAGCTTCATGCAAGATTGGAGGATTGGCCGTTCGACAAGATCACCCGCTTTCACAATCAGGCCCAGGTTCTGATGTCGCGAGAGCCGATGATATTGAAGAAGACAACATTCCCGGATGTTGAGAACGAGATATATTTCGATATCGAATCAGACCCTACCGGTGATATTGATTATCTATTCGGAGTTTTGATCAAATCCAAAAAAGGTAAGGGTGAGAAAACTGAATTTAAATACTTCTTAGCCAATGACAAAGGAGATGAAGAAAGACTGTGGCGTGAATTTCTGGACTACATAGAGTCATTGGAGAACTTTGTAATATACCACTACTCTTCTTACGAGAGGCAGGTTTTTGACCGTTTAGGCCAAAGATACGGAGTCTCTTTAGAGCTGGAAGATAAGTTCAAGAGCAATACTATCGACCTGTATATGATGCTTGGTAATGCCGCGGTCTTGCCGTTGTATTTCTATAGCTTAAAAGACGTAGCTAAATATCTTGGTTTCAAATGGGAGGCAGAAGATGCTGGCGGAGCTGAATCGGTTGTCTGGTATAACAAGTGGCTTGAGACAGGGGACAAGAAGCTGATTGATAAGATAATCAAATATAACGAAGACGACGTACGCGCCACTCTGTTCATAAAAGAATGGCTGGAGACCCAGAAGCCGAGAACCAGCAGAGAGAAAATGCCGGAATAGGCTAGGTTGATTTTTTTTGCCGTTTATTTTACCATTGCTTTTCCATGCATTCTAAATCAAAGTCATTAATCATAGTAATTGTTGCGATCCTACTCGCTTTTTTTGTTTACCCATCGGCCTTTGATAAGGGAGCCGATTTTTTAAACTCTAAATTAAAGCTCGAGGGAAAGAGCTATAAAATACCTCATTTCCCCCAGGTTCCAGAATTCCACCTAGGTTTGGATCTTTTGGGCGGTACTCACTTGGTATATCAAGCTGACCTGTCTCAAACTCAGGGTCAGAACTCTGACGACGCCATGGCCGGAGTCAGAGATGTAATCGAGCGTCGTGTTAACCTTTTTGGAGTTACCGAGCCTCTGGTCCAGATAGAGGGCAATGACCGTCTGGTTGTAGAACTGGCCGGTATTAGTGATGTTAACCAGGCTATTGAACTTATCGGTCTGACTCCGTTCTTGGAATTTAAAGAATTGCGTCCTGAAGAAGAGGCTCAGGCGATACAGGACGCACAGGCGGCAGGCGAGAGGTTGGATGAGGACGCTATTTTCCAATCAACCGGTCTGACCGGTAAACACCTTGAGCGTTCTCAGCTGGTCTTTGATCCTACTACTTCTCAGCCGGAGGTATCTTTGAATCTGAATAGCGAAGGCTCCGATCTTTTCGCAGAGATCACCAGGCGCAATCTGGGCCAGCCGGTTGCGATATATATCGATGGCGTTCCTATCAGCGCTCCGACAGTTCAGGGTGAAATTACCAACGGTCAGGCTGTAATCAGCGGAGGATTTTCCGTTCAGGAAGCCAGAGAGTTAGCTAATCGTTTGAATGCCGGCGCTCTCCCCGTTCCTATCACTCTCATTTCCCAACAGACAATCGGTGCTTCTTTGGGGCAAGTTTCGCTGCAGCAATCATTAAAGGCTGGACTTTATGGACTACTTTTAGTTGCCATCTTTATGATCGTATTCTATCGCTTGCCAGGACTGGTCTCCGTAGTAGCTTTAATGATCTATGTGGCTATTGTATTGACGATATATAAGTTGATACCGATCACTTTGACTCTGGCTGGTATTGCCGGTTTCATCTTGTCGCTCGGCATTGCTGTCGATGCCAACGTTTTAATATTTGCCCGTATAAGAGAAGAGCTGAAAGCCGGCCGATCTTTGGCCCAGGCTTTCCATGACGGATTTCAACGAGCTTGGTTCTCTATAAGAGACAGTCATGTGACCACATTGCTGGGAACACTTGTGCTATACATGTTCTCAAGCTCAATAGTTAAAGGTTTTGCTTTGACTCTTGGACTGGGAGTACTAGTCAGTTTGTTTACTGCCATTGTTGCTACGCGTTCTTTCCTTAATTTATTCATAGGACCAAAGCTTGAAAAAAGACGCTGGCTTTTCTAATTAATTATCATGAAACCCGTATACAAAATATTCTTCTATATATCGATGGCCCTTACGGTTATGGCTGTTGTCTTGGTGATTGTTTTTGGACTTCGCTTGGGCGTAGATTTCAAGGGCGGTTCGGTATTGGAAGTATCTTTTGATTCAGCACGCCCTTCAGTGCAGGAACTAAACGATACGGTCAGGGAGGTAGCAGGAGTGGGCGACGTCAATATTAGCCCGGCTGGTGATACTGGAGCCCTGCTGAGGATGGGGGAGATAGATGAAGAAACACACCAGGCTGTATTACAGGCAGTCTCTGCAAAATATGGAGAGATAACCGAGAATCGTTTCGATTCCGTCGGGCCGACTATAGGCAATGAACTTAGAGGCAAGAGTATCACCGCTATCATTGTTCTTCTTCTGGTTGTCATCATATATATAGCAATCGTATTCAGGAAGCTTTCCGGTGTCCTGTCTCCTTGGGCGATGGGCTTTGCTGCGATTGCCGCCCTGATACATGATGTTATCGTGCCGATCGGATTGTTCGCATATCTAGGTCATTACTTTGGAGTGGAGATAACGGCGGTGTTCGTTGCCGCGGCCCTGACGATTTTGGGCTACTCAATTGCAGACTCCGTTGTAATTTTTGACAGGGTTAGGGAGAACATCTTGCGCTTTGGAGTGAAAGATAAATTTGCCGAGGTAGTTCATAAAAGTGTATTGCAGACACTGGTCAGATCTATCAATACCACCCTCACGACCCTGATACCTTTGGCCGCTATTTTCTTCTTTGGCGGAGATTCAATCAAATATTTTGCCTTAGCTTTGATGGTTGGAATATTCTCCGGATCTTATTCTTCAATTTTCATCGCCTCGCCGATCCTGGTCTGGTTAAGTGGTAGAAGGCATAGGTAATTACGGGGCCTAGATGTTGACTTATTCCCTCCTCTATGATAATCTTTTTTACATAAAATCATGACTAATTTGACCAATACAGTTAAAGGAGTAGTCACACAACTTTTGGGAGTTCTAACTCCAAGAAATAGAGATGCAGTATCTCGACGTTTCGGCTTGAAGACCGGGAAAAAAGAAACCCTGGAGTCAATCGGCAAGGGATACGGCATTACGCGCGAAAGAGTCAGGCAGATAGAAGAAGCCTCTTTGAGACAGATCAAGGAACAGTTTAATTCAGGACTCGGTACAAAAGTTAAGCCCTTCGTTAATCTGGCAGAGAACATTCTAGACCAGGCCGGAGGCGTTATCAGAGAAGATCATCTTTTTGAAAAATTCTCAGGCAATTCAAAGAACAGCCCGGCTAATGCCGCTCTGATATTTTTCCTTACTCTCGATAAAAAATTCCAAAGATTTTCCGAGACTAATGATTTCTATACATTCTGGAGCCTTTCAAGCCAGCACGCCGACTCTTTCAAGAAATCGATTTCAGCTTTTGTATCCTCATTGGATAAAAAAGCAACACCGATAGCCGAGACTACCGTTGCCGACTTTTATCAAAAGTCAGGAGCTTCACTGAAGTACACTTCAGTAGCTTCCGTCATGTCTTACCTTTCAATTTCTAAAAATATTTCCAAAAACACTTTCGGTCAGGTTGGGTTGACCAGCTGGCCGGAGATCAAACCCAGAGGCGTTAAAGATAAGGCATTCTTAGTTCTAAAGAGAGACGGTACGCCCAAACACTTCAGAGATATTACTAAGATGATAAATGAAGCCAGTTTCTCAAGCCGCAAAGCGAATGCCCAGACGGTCCACAACGAGCTCATCAAAGACGGGAGATTCGTATTGGTTGGCCGCGGCATGTACGGATTGTCTGAATGGGGCTTGAAGGCCGGTACGGTTAAAGACGTTTTGGTTGACCTTTTGAAAACAGCCAACGAGCCGCTGCATAAGGATGATATTGTCGCCAGCGTGCTTTCCCACAGATTGGTCAAAGAAAACACAATACTTTTGAATCTTCAGGATCCGGATACTTTTGAAAAGAGAGACGACGGTAAATATTCTCTGCGCGAAGCCTAAGGCTAGTTTCTAGTCGCCAGTTTGTAGTTGTCATTGTTGCATAACTAGAACTAAGACTAAAAACTAGAAACTCTTTCTTGTTTTTAGAAGCACTCAGTCCACTTAAAACCGCATTAGATATATTAGCTGAATATTGGTGGGCATATATGCCCGTTTTGTTGTTCTTTGTTGCTCTTGAAAGCTGGCTGATATATATACGAGATAAATACTTTCTCTCCATCAAGTGGGTTCTACTTGAGATCAAGCCGCCGCCTGACGTACAAAAGAGTCCTAAGATAGCTGAAAATATATTCGCCGGTCTTCACTCGGCATATATTACCCCTATAGACTGGAAGAAAAGATTTTTCAAAGGCGAGGTCCAGCCCTGGTTTTCTTTCGAGATAGTCGGTAATGGCGGCGAGATGAACTTCTATATCCGTACTCCGGATGGGTTTAAAGATGTTATAGAATCATTGATTTTTGCCCAATATCCAGATGCGGAAATTAACGTTGCCGATGATTACATAAACGCTTTGCCGAAATATATTCCAAATGATGAATATGATCTTTTCGGAACTGAACTAATATTCACCAAAGATGATGCCTATCCGATCAAAACATATCCTTTCTTTGAAGAAGAATCAGGCAAGGATGAATTCAAAAGAACTGACCCCCTCGCGCCGTTGGCGGAGATATTGAGCGCGCTTGAGCCAGGCGAACACGTTTGGCTGCAGCTCACCGCCAGAGCCACAGGAGATGGTTGGGTAAAAGAGGCTCAGAAGGCCGTGGACAAACTAACCGGCAAAGAGCCTAAAATCGAGAGAGATGCATTCGGCAAGGCGATCGATTTCATAGACGACCTGATCCCTGGTGCGTCTGCGCCTAAGTCAGAAGAAAAAAAGAAAGAGTTCGAATTTATGAAGCTGACCCCGGGCCAGAGGTTTGTGCTTGAACAGGTTGAGAACAAAGTTGCAAAGCTTGGATTCAAGTGTGGTTACCGCTTTCTGTATGCAGCTCGTAAAGAAGTGATGAAGCGTTCACGTACCGCATCTGTGATCGGAATGTTCAAGCAGGTATATTCTAATAACCTGAACAGTTTCAGGCCGAATATGTCGACGCTGACGATCGGCAAAGGCTGGTTTTCTAAACTATTCCCTTCGGGTGCTGGCTTCGGAGCCAAGCAGGAGGAGTATAGGAAGAAATATAACCTATACAGGGATTATCGCGACAGATCTTTTGTAAAGAAGGTAATAATTTTAAATACTGAAGAATTGGCAACGTTATTCCACTTACCGGGTATTGGCGTAAAGGCGCCTTCATTCCCGAGAGTTGAAGCTAAGAAAGGTCAGCCGCCAGCCGGCTTGCCGATGTAATTATGGCGAACTCAACAGACAACGACGTAGTACTCTTTGGCAAAACGAATTTCCGCAACAAGCAGGTCAACTTTGGTATTAAAATGGATGACCGTCGCCGTCACATGTATGTCATTGGAAAGACCGGAATGGGCAAATCAGAACTTTTGAAGACTCTGGCCATTCAGGATATCCAAAATGGTAAGGGTATCGCCTTTATCGATCCTCACGGCGACCCGGTAGAGGAAATCTTTGACCATATTCCCGAGGAAAGAATAAAGGATGTTATCTATGTAAATCCGGCAGATCTGGAATACCCGATTGCTTTTAATGTCATGGAGCAGGTAGATTCCGACAAGCGCCACCTTGTAGCTGACGGAGTCTTAAACGTATTTAAGAAAATATGGACTGACCTCTGGTCCGCCAGAATGGAATATATTTTAAACAATACTATTCTGGCATTGCTTGAAACTCCGGATGCTACGCTTCTTGGTATTAACCGGATGCTGGCTGATAAAAAATACCGAAGCTATGTTGTCGGCAATGTTACTGACCCGGTGGTCAAAGCATTCTGGACCCAGGAGTTTGCCGGCTATACCGAGCGTTTCGCAGCTGAAGCAACGCCTGCAATTCAGAATAAGATCGGACAGTTCACCTCCTCGGCTCTAGTTCGTAATATCGTTGGGCAGCCTAAGTCCACGATTGATATGCGTAGAGCCATGGATGAAGGCAAGATACTGCTGGTCAATATCTCCAAAGGAAGGATAGGTGAGGAAGCCTCTCGATTGCTGGGCGCTTTAATAATTACCAAGATACAGCTTGCAGCCATGTCGCGCGTGGATATTCCTGAACCAGAGCGAAGAGATTTTATCCTGACCGTCGATGAGTTCCAGAACTTCGCCACCGCTTCTTTCGCTAATATTCTTTCCGAGGCACGTAAATATCATTTGAGTTTGATAGTCGCCCATCAATATGTGGCGCAGATGGACGAAGGAGTGAGAGACGCGGTTTTCGGCAACGTTGGTACTATTATCAGCTTTCGCGTGGGGGCAGAAGATGCCGAGCTGTTGGAGAAAGAATTAGCGCCGGAATTTATGGCCACGGATATTGTTAACCTTGGCAAGAGACAAATATATTTGAAATTAATGATCGACGGAGTCGCCTCAAGAGCTTTCTCGGCTATGACTATGGAGCGATTTGAACCCCTTGCCGTAAGCAACAGGCAGAGGGTCATAGAATCTTCACGTAAGCTATACGCTGCTACCCGCAGTGAAGTGGAGGGGGCAATTGCTAAATGGCATGAGCCTCTTGATGGAGAAGAAGGCCAGAAAGAAGATTCTAGGCCTGTGTCTAGAGACTCTAGGCCGCCTAGAAAAAACAAGCCAGCTCCGCGTCCTCCGATACGCAGTGATTCGCGGCCACCAAGCAGAGAACCAGCGAGGCCCGTGTCTTTGTCGGAGGCTCTAAAGCAGGGCCCAGTGGATTTTAAGGGACGCAAATTCCAACCTAAGCCCCCAGTTTCCAAGCCAAAAGTGAAGGTTGACCTTCAGGGATTGAGAGACGCACTTAAGGGGTCAATAAGCAACGGGGACGAAAATACCGAAGAAACCAATTAAGACTCCGCCATCACGGCGGAATCTTTTTTGTTTGCTTTTACGTCTAATTAGTGATAGATAAAATATATTAGTATGGCTAAGCACAAGTGGATCCCTTGGCCGGGAATCGGCCAGGTGGATAAGCAAAAAATAGCGTCGATTGTAGATAACTACTATTTCAGGCGCTTAAGCGACAAAAAGCAGCTTGCCTTTACCTACCTCGTTTTTCCCGGCGGCACCCATGATCGCAGACAGCACTCTCTAGGTGCGTATGTACGGACTGTTGAATTTGCCAACCGCATGGTCGGATTAGGCCGTCTTAGCCAGAAAGAAGCTCTCAATTTAGGTCTTTACGCTCTGCTGCATGACATAGGTCATGGGCCTTTTTCTCATGTCATTGAAGTATTTACTAAACTTAACCACAAAGAGTACGGCTTGAGGTTGGTGGATAAGATGGCCGATGCCATTAAGGAATGCGGCGGCGATGTTAAGCTGATTAAAAGATATATGAACAAGGAAGATCCGGCTTGGCAGATTGTCAGTGATAAGAATTTTGGAATGGAGAAGATGGACTATTTGGTCCGAGACCAGGAAGAGACGGAATTCGGCC
>JBBEDS010000021.1:0-14725 GCA_040881175.1 Minisyncoccota bacterium
GTCAATTTCGGTTTGGCGTCTTGTTCTTTGGCTGAATTCTTTTTCGCCATATTTTCTCTCCTTATGAGATTGTGAATGATCTATCCTTTGCTTTCAGAATAACTTTTGGAATAACTTTTTCAATATTGACAAACGAGTGATTAATTGTGGCAAAAGTGGCTTTTGTGGAGATTTATATAAATACATCCTTGGACTAAAAAAGTCGCTACAAAAGTAGCGACTCAATGTCTAAACCGTGTTCAATAGTTCTACATATGTTGATACTCGATTTAGATCAACTCTTGGAGGAGGATACGGCAGCACATCAGCGTATGATCTTGCCAAAGTAATTCTGGCATGCTGATATGACCTGTCAAAAACTCTCTCAACTTCCCTCGCAACGTTAGGCTTTAGCGACTCTCTGCATCCCCTGTACTTACTTGAGAACTTAGCAACCCATGTCTGTCTCGAAACTCCGGCCACAACAGCCCTCAAACTTGGAAAATCTGTTTTGCCACGGTTGTTAATCAACAGCGGGGCATGGATATATTGAAATGGCCTCATGTAATCATGGTCATCTGGCATAGAATAGTTCCATCTTGCCTCTACACGGTGACCATGCCTAACCATCTCTACGGGAGGAGTCAGGAATACCAGCTTCATGCCTAGATGGCCGCCCTGAGCGAAGGCCAGCCTGGCTCCGACCAGCTTATCCGCATTTTTTGGATGCATAATGTTCATCTTGTGGCAGCCCGTTAGGCCGAAGCTACCGAATTCCCAAAATGGATCTTTCCGCATTTCATTCGGGTCATTGCGCCGAGGCTTTCTGAGGTGGACAATAATAACCCTGTTTGCCATTCTAGACCTCCGAGATTGTTAACTTGCTACAGGCATTCAAACAGAATATGTCCTAGAATTCAATGAGTTTGATTAACTAAAATGACTTTGTTAATATGCCCTCAGCACATTACATCAAAACGAGGTAAAAATGTCGAACTGCGTATTCTGCGACAGAAAAAACTTCGAAGAACGACTAATCTTTGAAAACCATGATTTCTGGGTCATCGCTACTTTAGGCCAAATTACGGACGGTGGTTACGCGCTTTTAATTCCAAAGGGGCACATCCCTTGTTTGGGAGACCTAGCAACTAGTTTTCAGGCGGGTCAACATCCCATGTTTGACATAACCAAGCGGCTAGTGTTCCGAGCGATTTCTCTAGAGTACGCTCAGCCTGAATGTGGAGCTATTACAACTTTTGAACACGGCATTGTTGGCCAGACTATTGAGCACGCGCATCTGCACATCCTGCCCATGGCGCTTGATCCGACTTCCAGGATAATGGCCGATTTTCCAGGTTCAGAGATCCAAGAGCTGGATTCTTTTTTACAAATCCAGGAACTTTATTCCGAGAATCCGAGGCCTTACCTCTTTTGGTCAATACTGAACACCAGATTCTTTGTTTGCTGGGATCCTCCGGCACCGGCTCAATACCTACGAACGGTATTCGCAGATCTCCTAGGAAAACCTGAGCGAGCCAACTGGCGAAACATGGATCCAGATCTCGACAAAAAGCTATGGTCTGGAACCGTAGAACGGTTAAAGCCCTATTTCACAGCATAAAAGCCCCTTACGGGGCTCTTTTTATGCGGGGGTACCAGGACTCGAACCTGGAAATCTTCTTTTGGAGAGAAGCAGTTTGCCATTAGCCTATACCCCCAAAGCCAAAATCTTATTTCTTGGCTTCTTTGTGCGGTGTGTGCTTGCGACAAAACTTACAGAACTTTTTGAGCTCTATCGCCTTAGTGACTAATTTCTTATTCTTCGTAGAATAATAATTAATGCGCTTGCACTCTCCACACTTCATTTTTATTAAATTATCTTGTGACATATTATTTTAATTACTTTTTTACCGGAGCCGTTGGTCGGGATTGAACCGACGACCTACTCCTTCATTGGATACCCCTACTTCGTTTAACTTATAAGAGGATTAGACTGTATATTGAGCGTTTCAGCTCCCCTTGTCAGTCGTTCGGGCCCTACTGGTCAATGGGCCACGGTCTGAACCTATATATTAGGCCTTTAACCGTTATTCGGGATTCGCCAAGAGGTTCTTTTCCCTCATGGTGGGCAAATATTTTACCATGGAGTTGCTCTACCACTGAGCTACAACGGCATACAAAATACTACTATACAGAACATTCATTTAACCATAAAAACCTAATTTCTTCAATTCCTCACATATAATATCTCTTAATTTTCTATTATGATAATAAACAGTTAAAACTCCAAACTTGACCTTCTTTCTATAGGTACCTGGGCCTCTAGACGGAGTTACTACGACCTTTTGAAATTGATTCTTTGTAACTTTTAAGTACTTACGCCAAAAATGCAAAGCTTCTTCTGGGTTAATATCATTAAACAACTGCAGTCCGAACTTCAAATCTTTCTTATCTATGTTGTAACACCTGATCAGAAACTTGATGAAATTGTTTATCAACGCAGGGTCAGTATTACCCAGTCTTACCGAAACCTTATTTGCCTTTGTTCCTTCTCCCCAATACAAACCTAGCCCCAAACCTTTCAGCAAAGCCTCATTTTTGTTTCTGGGTGTTTTGATCTTGAAGGGGTCACCGTTGGGATTGTTTTTTATATATACGGCTTCGCTTATAGATCTAGTGGGGATCCCGTGCTTGACCATCCAATATTTAACTTTATTCAACGAACAATTTATTTCACCTGCTATGTCCTGCATCGACCTCCCGGCATTATATTTTTTCTGCAAAATATTTCGAGGTATCATAGCTTAATTTTAACTACAAAATAAAAATTGGTAAACCTCATCCAAGTGGATAAATTAGTTTACCAATTTTTATTAATTCTGTGGGGGCGGTAGGATTCGAACCTACGTAGGCACACGGCCGCCTGATTTACAGTCAGGTGCGATTGACCACTCCGCCACACCCCCGTGGTATTTACAATGAGCCGGCGGTCAGATTTGAACTGACGACCTACTGTTTACAAAACAGTTGCTCTGCCGCTGAGCTACGCCGGCAGCTTATCTAACTTAGCCGTAACTTTATCTAATCTCATTTTAATATCCTCGTCCTCTGGATCCAATTCAAGGGCTTTTTTAAACGATTGATAAGCATCCTCATTCTCGCCTGTCATGGCATATATCTGGCCCAGCTTCTTGTATAGTACCGGATTCTTTGGATCTTTAGCTATTTCAATTATTAACTGCTGCTCATCCTTCTTATACTCTTCCTTCTTCTTGAATCCCCTCTTCACAACCGATGGCTTTACCTCCTGCGTGCCCTCGATATCTGATTCCTTGCTCAACAGCTCCTCGTGATAAAGGGTCGATTTGCGTACCGAGTGGATCATCCTGTTGGTTAAGGTATCAATCCGCAAAGATATTAACCTGAGTCTTCTTAAGAACTTCTCAAATTCTTCAAGAAAATTAACTCTATACTCTCGTATCTTTATCTGTTTTAGTTTATCAGAAAGTTCAGGAAAAAGCTCTTCCCAAAATCCACCCTGGACGGAGCCAGAGCTCTCTATGGCCTCAGGTGATAGTCTCTTAAGGTAAGTAAACTTACGACTGACAATAAATACGATCAGCACCAGTGAGGCCAGAGAAATACCAAGAGGTATGATAAAAAACATAAAAGTATTTACAGTCTATATCTGATATCGAGCGAAACCTTGAATCTGTATATTCTCGCCCAACTTAGCTATGTACTGGTTTATCAATTCCTGGATGGTGACATCCTGGTCTTTGACGAAAGGCTGCGCCAAAAGTTCTTCGAGATTCTCGGGGCTCATAGCAGCAACATGCATTGCCAACTCATGGGCCAATTCGGAGAAAAGCGGGTTGCGAGCGACAAAGTCCGTCTCGCATAAAAGTTCGACCACTGCAGCAACCTTCTTGTTGCTGTGGACATAGGCCTCAATTATCCCCTCGCCTGTAGTACGATCTGCCTTCTTGGCAGCAACAGTAGCACCATGGGCTTTTAATACCTCGATAGCTCGAGCCTTGTCGCCTTCAGCCTCATCCAGCGCCTTTTTAATCTCTTTGAACGAAAGACCTGTAGAAGCGCGCAGCTCTTTGATTGTCTCCATATTATCCGCCATAGTTATTCTTCCTTAGTTACGGTTTGTTTGGCTGTGTTAGCAATGCCATCTTTAACTGCTCCGAGTATTAATTCAACCGATCTCTTAGAGTTGTCATTCGCCGTTATCGGGTAATCAATCTGCTTAGGGTCGCTGTCAGTATTTACGATACCGACTACCTTAACCCCGGTCAGCTTGGCCTCATGAACAGGTATTTGACTCTCCTTGAGTGACGAGACAAAGATTACATCTGGAATCTTTGTTAATTTCCTGATACCACCGAATCTCTCCTGGAGAGTTTCGATCTCTCTGCTCTTCAATATCTTCTCCTTTTTAGTATAGCCCTCAAAGTCATTTTCTGCTTTTTCTTTCTCAAGGCCCTCAAGGTATTTAACTCTTTCAATGATCGTCTTGAAGTTGGTCATGGTACCTCCCAGCCAGCGATTAACTACATATGGCATACCGAGTTCGGTAGCGACTTGCTTGACTGGCTCAGCTGACTGCTTGGTCAAACCTACGAACAAGATTATCTTGCCATCAGCCGCCATTCTCTTGAGAACATCGACTGCTTTTATCAGCTTGTCGCTGGTTTTGATCAAATCCAAAATATATATGTTGTCCTTCAGGGTATACACGAATGGTTTCATATTGGGATGAAAAATGGTCTTTTTACGACCAAAGTGCATGCCCGCCTTTACCATATCATCATACGCCGGTAAAAATTGTGGTGTTGTTTCTGCCATAATGCTGGGAATAATAACAGGAATTAGGCTAAGATGCAAGAAGGTCTCTAGCAGTTGCTTTTTGTCATATTGTGTGTTAAATTTTTTGGATATGAAAGCTGAAATACATCCCAAATACTACGAGGCAACAGTAAAGTGCGCCTGCGGTAATAGCTGGAAAACGGGCTCAACTACGCCTAATATTGACGTTGAGATCTGCAGCAACTGTCATCCTTTCTACACCGGCAAGGAAAAGCTTGTCGACACACGAGGCAGGATTGATAAGTTCAAGAGGAGAATGACCAAATCAGAAGAGGTCATCAAAACAAAAATCACCAAAAAACCGCGTGTAAAAAAGGGCCAGAAGTAATGCCTTCTAAAGAGGAGCTACAAAAAGAATTAGAAGAGATACAAAAACAACTCAGTGATCCTGAGTTTGTTTTAGACTACAAAAAGGTAGCAGAAGCTTCCAAGCGTTACGCCGAGATAGAAAGGATGCTTGAATCCGGTGATGAATCAGGCGGCAGTCAATGGGACGATGTCATAGTCGAGATTAGGGCTGGCACCGGAGGCGATGAGGCGGCTCTTTTCGCTAACTCTCTTTTTGAGATGTATAAAAAATATGCAGCGACTCAGGGCTGGAATGTAGATGTAATCGACTATAACCGAACGACTATAGGAGGATACAAGCATATCGTCTTTGAGCTCTCCGGAAAAGATGCCAGTAAGATGGAGTATGAATCAGGCGTGCATAGGGTACAAAGGGTACCCGAAACCGAGAAAAGTGGACGTGTTCATACATCTACCGCTACAGTCGCCGTACTTCCGAAAGCTAAGGAAACTGATGTAGAGATAAAGCCGGATGATCTTGAGGTATCTTTTTACAGAGCTGGTGGACCAGGAGGACAGAATGTAAACAAGGTTTCAACGGCTGTTAGGGTAACCCACAAACCATCTGGAATTACCGTACACTCTCAGGAGGAACGTTCTCAGGCCCGTAACAAGGAAAGGGCCCTTGAAATTTTAAGAACGAAGTTGTTAGATATGCAAAGACAGAAAGAAGTCGGCTCCATAACCGAGGAACGCAGACGCCAAATAGGTTCCGGCGATCGATCAGAAAAGATACGCACATATAATTTCCCCCAAGACCGAATAACCGATCACAGGATTAAAAAGAGCTGGAGTAATATTGAAAAGATTCTGGACGGTGGTCTGGATCCGGTATTTGAAGAGCTAGAGAAACACACCGAATAATAACCATGGAAAAAGAAAAACAACTTCCCCTACTATCTGATTCCGAGACAAAACGTCTATACGGTGGTCCTGTTTTTGAAGCAGGCCCCGGTTGGGGCAATAGATTAGGTAAGTGGTTAAAAAAAATACTTGCTCGACCAGCCCTTCCGCCTATAGCGATAATGCTCCTTTTGGTAGGGTTATTCCTGATATTCAGGCCCAACAAGACTCAAGACGTTAGAGATACTAAAATGTTGAGCACGATAACAGAAACAGTGGTCAGGGGTGACAGCTACGCGTTAATAGCCCGCAGAGCTATATCAAGCTACCTAGCAAACGCGCCCGAGCACGAGCTGACTAACGGTCAAAGACTATTCATAGAAGAAAACATAAGGAGGAGAGTTGAAGATCAGACTCTCGCAGTCGGCTCGAAGGTAGTATTCACCACTATGGAATTAGAAAAAGTTATAGATGACGCGAAGAGACTGAGACAAAGCACCCTTCAGAAATGGGAAGAGCTATCAAGGAAAGCAAAGTTTCAATAAAACACCCCGGTTGTGGGGTGTTTTATTTTATTCCTTCTTTTCTTCTTTCTGCTCAGGCTGAGATTCATCCCCGCCTTCTCCTTCTCCCTCCTCTTCAGGCTTCTCCTTCTTGATAACCTCGACGTCTTCGGCAGTGCCGGCCGAAGTCTCAAGCTGAGCCTGAAGCTCCTCTTCAGAAATAGGTTCTTGAATCAATACTACTGAGGCTTCGAGTTCATTGAGAACTTCTAATTTATCAGAAATGGGTAGGTCTTTTATCGATATCTGGTCTTCGAATTTCTTCAATGCAGAGATATCTACGTCTATCTTATTTGGTAAATCCTGAGGAAAGCCCTCAACCTCAATTTCGGACATGTTTTTTACTAAAATACCGCCCAGCTCTTTAACGGCTGGCGACTCGCCGATAAAGTTTAACTGAATGTGCGTAGTGATCTTCTCGTCTAGCCTGACTTTATAAAAATCGGCGTGCAGAAATTTATCCGTCACCGGATCAAGCATAACATCGTGAATAATTGTCGGGTGGTCCTCGTTACCAATGTTCAAGTAGACAATGGTTGATTCACCTGCCTCAGTATATACCCTCTCAAAATCCTTTTGTGGTACCTGTATTGAAACGGGGCCGAAATCGTGACCATAAACTACAGCCGGCACAAATCCACGCTTTCTAAGCGATTTTACCCTCCTGCCCACAATATCGCGAGCTTCAGCTTTTAATTGCTTCTTGTCCATAAGTCAGGATAATTTAACATACTATCTCAATTTTGCCAACACCCTATTAAAACTCGCGGTAGCCTAGCACTAATCAAAAATGCCAGCTTCCATCCTCATTTTGATCTCTTCTCTTAGCATTTCGACATGCCTTTTTTCGTCTTCCAGTATCTGCTCCAACGCAGGCACACTATGGCATTTTGCCTCTTTGGCATCATCAACGTAATGCTTCTCCAATCTCCAAACATTATCCAGCTTGGAATGCAATAGTTTTAACAAATCGTAATTAATATTTTTCATAATATAAAATACTTTACTTGGGTTTAAAAACCTACTCGACCCAAGGTTATTCTAACAAATTAAGAGTTCCTTTAAAATATTTGCCGACAACGCCCTCTTTGCCTTACAATTAATATATATGGCCCATCATAAAAACATCGAAAAGAAGTCTATTAGGTCTGAAGGTGCCGATCTTCGACGTCCTCGCCCCAAAAAAGACGAGCAAGAATTCGGTCTCGCCCCGAAAGAGTTCATAATATGCTCCGAATGTAACAGCGTATTTTTTGATAAATCTTGGCATCACAGACTGGATGATGATATCGAGCATCTAAACCCCGACAAGAAGGTTGAGTTTAAAACCTGCCCGGCTTGCCAGATGAAGAAAGATAAGGTTTTTGAAGGACAACTGGTCATAATCTTAGAAGAAAATCCAGGCGCTGCAGAAGAGATAATGAGAGTGGTCAAGAACTCCGAGGAGCAGGCGAAAGAAAAGGACCCGATGGATAGGATCCTCTGGACTGAAAAACAGGGCAAAGAGATAAGAATATTCACCTCTGAGAACCAACTAGCAGTCAGAATGGCTAAGAAACTAGACTCGGCGTTCAAGGGAGGTAAAATCGATATAAAGCACAGCCATGGTGAAGATGTAACCAGGGTTTATTGGAAATATTAGGGTGTGGATAACTTCGTTGACCCCCCTACCCACGGATTTATAATTAAGAATGAGGTCCGGATGATTGAAGGCATTACCGTAAGGAAAATGTCGTTCAGTAGCAATACTGGTTAGAGATTCCGGGCCTCAACGAAGAACTCCTCGCAAGAGGAGTTCTTCGTTTCTACTGACCCAAGATAACTTCCGTTTCCAGCCTTATCTCTTCCATCTCGTTAGTTGGAATAACGGCTATTTTAATACTAGCGTCATCTGCATTAATAAATCCTTCCCTACTTACCACCTGTTTGTTTTTTTCTGCATCCAGAATGATGCCCATGTTTTCAAGTTTATCACATATGCGCGAACGCATTATGTATGATCTCTCACCTACAGTCGCTGAAAAAACCAATAGGTCTAAGCCGTTCAGTTCGGCCGTATACGCTCCAATATATTTTTTTACATGATGGGCAAAGGTATCCAAAGCTAGTTTTGCCTTCTCGTCGCCCTTTTCTTCCAGATCAATCAACTCTCTAATGTCATCACTCTTTCCACTGAGACCCTTTAGCCCACATTCAAAATTAAAGTAGCTCTCCAGACTCTCCAGCTTCATATTTGTTTTCTGGGCTAAGTAAATCACGGCACCGGCATCAATATTACCGATACGAGTACTCATAACTAAACCCTCCAGCGGAGTAAAGCCCATCGTTGTATCAATACTCTCTCCGTTCTTTAACGCCGCCAGGCTAGAACCGCTGCCTAGATGGCAGATGATTGTTCTTGGCGGAATCCTGCCCATAATTTTTTCTATCTTTCTGGATATAGAGCTGAAAGATATTCCGTGATAGCCGTAACGATATATATCAAATTGGGAGGCGTCACTTTCCGGAATACTATAATGTCTTGCCTCGGGCGACATTGTTTTATGGAAAGCGCTATCAGATATACCTACCATCTTTATGCTAGGCAAGACCTTCTGAATATTATCTATCTCTACTATCACTGGCCCTATGTGCAACGGGGCCTCCTGCTTGGCCTGCTGCAATTTAGCTAGATACTCGTCATCAATTATTCGATTTTCCAAGAAGAAAGTTCCAGGCGCTACTATACGTAGGCCGGTCACATCAATCTGTCCACTATCTTCAATTATCTTTTTATCAAGAAGGTGGTTTATAATATATTCGGTCGCAGCAGTGAACTCATCGATTGACACAGCCTTTTTCTCTTCTCCTCCATCAATTTCGACAGTCACGACAAACTCCACACCCTCCTTCTCAAAATGAGCACGCATAATTTCACGCTTACCTTCGTAGAAAGCGTACTTCTTTGATGCGCTGCCCGTATTTATGATTAAGTATTTCTTGTCCATTGCCAATTTTCTATTTCATCAGGATCAACTCCATATTCTTTAATATATTTATGGTGATCTGCCAGTTTCTGATCGTATTTCTGATTCAACTTCTCAGCTTTATCTTTTTCAATAGCTCCTGACTCTGCCATCTTGGCAAAAACTTTCTTAGCTAAATGATAGCGGCTCGTCTCGTTACGAACTTGCATATCAAAAGGCGTCGTAGTCGAACCGTTCTCTATATATCCCGAGACAGAAAACCTCCTATTGTCATCCTCGCTATCAAAAAGTATTTGTTTTATAACCTCGGGGTAACCATGGAAGTTGAATATTACCGGCTTGTCATGCGTAAAGTATTCATCAAAATCTATTGGAGCCGAACGTCCTCCATTCTGAGTATTCAGAGTCGACAATTCCAATATATTCACCATTCTAATCTTTATCTCTGGCGCTTCATTCTTAATTATATCAATAGCAGCTAACACTTCTTTGGTCAGGTAATCCCCAACAGAAGCTAGCACAATATCCGGGTCCGGGTCACTAGCAAAATCCCAAATCATCAACCCTTCCTCCAGCTCTTTCTGGGCCAACTCTGGAGTTAGCCATCTTGGCTCCAAAGTTTTACCAGCCACGATTAAGTTAATCTTATTCTTTGAAGACAGGCATCTATTCAATACGGCCAACGTGCTGTTTCCGTCAGGCGGAAAAAATACTTTGGTAAAATGGCCTTGTTTTTGCATCATGTTCCCTATGAATCCAGGATTCTGATGAGAGAATCCATTGTGCTCTTGGCGCCAGCCGGAGGAAGTAAGTATGAAGTTCATTGAAGGAATATCACCTCGCCACGGAGTCTCCAATGCTACACGCAGGAATTTTGAATACTGATCAACCATACTTGAGACTACCTGAATAAAGGCTTCATAAGAAGCAAATATGGCATGCCTTCCGGTAAGTATGTATCCCTGCATCAATCCTTGAAGAGAATGCTCGCTGAGCATCTCTACCACTTTGCCGCTTGGAGCCATATCTTTGTCCCAGTCTTCAAGTGGCCAGACAAAAGCTCTTTTTGTTGTTTCAAAAACCTTATCGAGTTTATTTGAATATGTCTCGTCCGGAGAAAAAAGTCTAAAATTACCATTCTCTTTATTTAGCTTGAGGACTTCATTAAGAAACTCCCCAGTACGTCTCATGCTACTTGAGCCTATTGTTCCTGGAATAGAAGCGTCTTCGGCAAATTGTTCTACCGAAGGCAGACTTAGCTCTTTCATAGCTCTTTCTCCGCCGAATGCATGGTCGCTATTGCCCATGCTCAGATTTGACTCGGGAATTAGTTCTTTAATATCATCGGCAAACCCCTCGTCTTTGTTAAATAATTCTCCAAATTTATATGAAGCGAGCCATTTATTTAAAGCCTTGAGCTCCTCTTTATCCGTTTTAGCTTCTTTGGCTACAACCTGGTGGGAAAGAAAATTGCCTTCTATTTTATCCCCTTTCAGTTTCTTAATACCCGTCCAGCCCTTGGGAGTCTTTAGGACTATCATAGGGAATCTTGGGGATACTGTCGTAGATCCCTCCCTGGCTTCTTTTTGTATTTTTCTGATTTTCTGATAGGCCTCCTCCATTGTCTTCTCCATCTTCTCATAGACACTGTTCCCTTCTACGATATATGGCTCGTAACCATAACCGGAAAAAAGCGCCTTCAATTCCTTATTACTCATCCTGCCGAAAATTGTCGGTCCAGATATTTTATATCCATTCAGGTGAAGTATTGGTAATACCGCTCCGTTAGTTTTAGGATCAATGAATTTATTAATATGCCATGCCGTAGCGGTCGGACCGGTTTCAGCCTCTCCATCACCTATCAAACAAGCGACGAGCAAATCTGGATTGTCCAATGCAGCCCCGTAAGCTGTGGCTAAAGAATAGCCAAGCTCACCGCCTTCAAGAATAGCACCAGGAGTACCGGGATTAGTATGGCTGGGGAAGCCATAAGGCCAGCTGAAGGTTTTTATAATATGGGCTAAGCCTTTTTGATCATATGTCGCCTCGGGGTAATATTTGCTCAAGGTGCCTTCCATAAAAAGATTGGCCTGAAGTGCCGGGAAGCCATGCCCCGGACCGAGAACAAACATGAAAGAAGCTCCGTGCTTCTTTATTAAATAGTTTAAATTGGCGTATACAAAATTAATGCCCGGACATGTCCCCCAGTGCCCCAACAACCTCGGCTTTATATCATCCGGCTTAAGCTTTCTTTCGAGAAGAAAATTACTCTGTAAATAAATCTGGGCAGCGGAGATGTAGTTTGCGGCCCGAACGTATTGTTTAATTGCCTCAATGGGATTTTCCATGCGTAAAATATGCTTAATCTTTTTTGCTCATTCGAAGTAGACGGTTTTTGGATAAAACTGCCACTAAGATTCCCAGACAGAGAATGACTAGGTAGAAAGACAGAATCTGCCAGTAGCTGTACGGCACCTTATGGAGGGCTCCGAGTATGAATGCCGATAACCAAGAAACGCCCGATATGACCCCGCTGGCCAAAAGGTATGGACTCTTTTTTACGAATTCTTTAGACAACGAATAGTCCTGCCCGACATGGCGATGCAGTCTTGGAATATGTCTAAAGTGGAATATTATTCCATTCACAATTATGACCCCGACAATAGTCATCTTAACCAAGAATTTAGAAGAAGCCATGTACCTTGGAACATCAGACATAAAAAGGAAGACTCCTGAGACTACAATAATAGCCAAACCGATCCATACCATCTTGCTGCCCAAACGGAGAAATCTCATTTCGGTATGCGATATCATCTTGTCCTTTATGCTGCTAAAAAACATAAAATCGCTTGCGAAAGCGCCACCGGCTCCGATAATGACACCAAACAAATGAACAATGACCCAGAATGTCTTGTAATCTATGAAATCAAACATATATGAATTTTAACTTAAATATCCCAACTGCAAAAGAGCTCCTGTAGATGGTATAATTCAAAAGATGAATTTCACAATATTGCTGATACTGGGATACCTAATCGGTTCAGTCTCTCCTGGGTACTTCTTTGGTAGGTTAGTGAGAAAGATAGATATTCGTGATTTCGGCAATCACAATACTGGATCTACTAATACTTACAAAATCGTAGGACCGATTTACGGCATTCTAGCGGGTGTCTTGGACTTTATTAAAGCACCCGTCGCCTACTACCTGGGCACTCTAATTGTTAATCCGGATTTAGCCATCCTCGTCGGTTTAGCTGCAGTAGTAGGCCACATTTTCCCGTTATATCTCAAATTCCGAGGCGGACGAGGAGTTGCTTCTCTTTTCGGTCTCAATGTTGCCGTCCTCTTGTTCACTCAATCTCTGTTCGCTCTTTTCCTTCTTGCTGGAACTATAGTCTACGCGGTTAAAATATCTCACAGTATTGAACTCGAAGCACCCCTGAGAAAAATATTAAAACTCGCAGCCCTCTTTTTCCCTCTGGGTTTGTTTTGGCTACCTTCTCCAATAATCTTTCGCTCACTGCTATTCCTTTTTCTGGCGCTGTTTGTATTTGATATTCTTCGCTTTTTTATTCCGCAGTTAAATAGGACATACCTGGGACTCAAGAAAGCGGCAAAAGAAAAAGAGACCAGTCGTCTCTCGGGCTATACTATATTCCTCGGCAGTGCTTTCGCCGCTCTGCTGATATTTCCTGAGCATATCGCCATACCCTCGCTTGTCTTCTTTATACTCGGCGACACCCTTGCCCCAATCGGCCAGAAATTTATCCCTATTCCGCTGCTGAGAGATAAGACTGTGGGCGGCCTCTTGATAATCTTCCTAATTTCCATTGCTGCCGGGGTATTCCTTAAATCACTTACGCCGATATTCTTACCGATGAACAGGGTACTCCTGGGAGCACTTTTTATCGCAGTCCTAGATCAGTTCTCTTTCATAATCGACGACAATCTGCTCTTACCTTTAGGCACGGCTACTTTTCTTACTTTACTTACCTGAGTTCTTCTCCCAATGAGTTAGTTTACCGGCTTCTCTTTCTATCGGATCAGCATAGCGCAAACCAGACAACATACTTTTGGTCAGTATCTTGTGATGCCGCGAGTCGTGCAATTCCTCGGCAATATGCCAGAGGTCATCCTCCGAGGTAAGCCAGGCATCTTTGTCGAAACGTGAAAGATTAAATGGTTCTGAGTATCCCCTCATAGTTTTCTCTCCGTCGTTCACAAAATATTCGTGGAAATATGACATCGCCAATTCCCGTACATTACGGTATACCGGCTCGCGGTATCTCAACACCGCGTGATTTGTTTTACTAATAGCTCCCCAGAGACCATTCTTTTTGAAAAGAGCAACGACGTGATCCTCATCATAACTTGCAGTGATTAGATCCAATAGAATCGGCTTCTTGCCGTGGAACCGCAAAACAGCGGCGGCAAAAATGGCACCCTCTATGCAATGGGCTTTCCTCTCACGCAGTACACAGCGAGGCGACATCAAGGTATCGCCTTTTTCTTCAAAATTGATCGGTAACTTCTCCAGAAAATCCTGAATTTTTTTAGGAGTATTTAACTTTCTAAAAATATTAATCTCTTTTTTATTTAAATCTTTGAATGCTTTGATCATAAGTTAATAATATGACTTATTACGTAAGGAATCAAAAAAGCCGGATTTCCGGCTTAACAAAGGGCAACTGAGGCAATTGCCTGCTTTAACCAATCAACAAGTTCTTCTATGTCCTCGGGGCTTGTATCGAAAGACGACATCAGGCGTACGACATTGTCAGTATTACCCCAGACATAACAGGGAAAGCATTCCTGCAGTTGGATGACCACATCAGGGGGCATTTGAACAAAAACGGCATTGGACTGAACTCTCTGCACGATTTTGACTTCGCTCATTCTTCTCAAAACGGTGGCAAGAATGTCCGCCATTTCATTCGCATGCTTCGCATTTTCGTACCAGAGATCATTCTCGAAAAGACCGAGAAATTGGGCAGCAATGAAACGCATCTTAGAAGGCAGCTGCATCCCCTGTTTGGCAATGGCGCTAAATCTTCCGGAAGCCCCAGTCAGTCTGTGGTGGAAAATTACCGCTTCGCCAAACATCATGCCGTTCTTGGTGCCACCAAATGACAGCACGTCAATGTGCTC
>JBBEDS010000022.1:0-12044 GCA_040881175.1 Minisyncoccota bacterium
AGTATGAAAAATATCTTATTCCTCAGGTCTGATATTTTGAATAATTTAATTAATCTGTCCATTATTTAATGGTACTGCCTGACTTTGTTACCTTTTCCTTGGCTGACTCGGAAAACTCCAAGCCGCTGAAAGTTAATTTTCTCTTCAAATCACCTCCACCCAGTACCTTAACACCATTCTTGCCTGTCTTGATAATACCCTTCTTTATCAGAGACTTCTTGGAAACAACCTCTCCATCCTGGAAGATGTTTAAATTTTTGAGGCTGACTATGGCTGGCTTGGGCCTCTTTAGCCTGAAAGTTCTCTGCTTGATGTCTACCTTCTTGGCAGCACCTCGCTGTTTCGGGAAAAGCTTCCAAATAGGATTGTCTCCTCCTCTAAATCCAGGCCTAATTCTGGCTCCAGCACGAGACTTTTGTCCTTTTTGTCCTTTCCCGGAATAAGTACCGCGCTTTCCTCCGCGACCAACTCTTTTGGCTTTTTTACTCTTAGTATCTGGTTTTAGACTGTGTAATTGCATATTAAGACTTTAATTTACTCAAAGCGCCTATAGTGGCCCTGGCAATATTTATCTTGTTACTAGTCCTCTTTATTAATTTAGCAGTAACATTCTCAATGCCAGCCAGTTTCGCTACAACACGAACCGGACCGCCAGCCTTGACTCCGCTTCCTGGCGGCATAGGCTTTAACATAACTACCGCACTGCCATACTTGAAGCTAACTTCGTGAGGTATAGTAGCTTCCTTGATAGGCACGGTTACCATTTTCTTTTTTGCTTGATTGGTCGCCTTCTGCATTGACTGTGCTACGTCATGACCTTGGGCAACACCGACTCCTACTCTACCCTTGCCATCGCCTAATACGATAGTGGCTCTGAAGCTGAATCTCTTGCCTCCCTTGGTTACACGTGTGACTCTGGCGATATCCAAAACCTTGGAGTCGAATTCGGACTTCTCCTTCTGGAACCTCGGTCTTCTAGGCCTCCTGTCTCTTTGACCGTCATTATGGTTATTATTTTGTGGTTGCTTGTTTTCTTCCATGTTTGAAAATTAAAACTTTAATCCGCCTTTGCGCAAGCCCTCAGCCAACGCCTTTACTCTACCATGGTACTTGTATCCGCCTCGGTCAAACACGATTTCGGAAATACCAGCCTCTTTTGCTTTTTGAGCAATCATTTCCCCTATTGAGCTAGCCGAATCTACTTTTGAGCCTTTCATCTTACTCTTGCCGCCAGACACGACCTTGCTGCTTAATATTGTTTTACCGGCCTCATCATCGATCAGCTGAACAAGAATATGTCTGTTGCTCCTAAAAACAGAAGCTCGAGGAACTTTAGCCGTTCCGCTTATCTTGGCGCGAATGCGCCCTCGCCTTCTCATTCTGTTTTGTACTTTTTTAACACTCATGGTTTAAAGTTATTTTATGCAGAAGCCATAGCTTTCTTACCGGCTTTTCGTCTAATGACTTCTCCTTTATATTTTACACCCGTACCCTTGTATGGCTCTGGCGGACGGGCTGCCCTGATCAATGCTGCGATATGTCCGACTACTTCTTTATTAATACCTTGGACAGTTATTGAATTCTTCTCAACCTGAAAAGTGATTCCTTCTGGAGCTTCAATTATGACCGGGTTTGTGTAGCCAAGGTTTAGCTCAAGATCTTTTCCTTTGACTTGAGCTTTAAAGCCAACGCCGCTAAACTCGAGGCCTTTTTCAAAACCTTCTGATACGCCCTTGATCATATTGGCTATCAATGCACGGCTCAAGCCCCACATTTCGGATTGTTTCTTGGTCTTGTGCTCGCCCTTCAAGCCAACCTCTGCTTTGCCGTCAGCAACCTTAACCTCTATCAAAGGCGAGAGCTCTATCTCTAATTCCCCTTTGGCTCCTTTGGCTTTAATGTGCTGGCCGTCTATCTTTATTTCGACGCCTGCGGGGATATTTATTAGTTTTTTTCCTATTCTGCTCATAATAAAATTACCAAATTTCAAAAATTACCTCGCCACCTACGCCTGCCTTGCGGGCATCTTCTTCGGTCATTAAACCTTTCGACGTAGAAATGACTGAAAAACCATAACCATTTTTAACCTGTCTTAATTCGTCTTTGCCGGCATAAACTCTTCTTGATGGTTTAGAAACCAATCTAAGATCCTCAATCGCTCCGACGCCATTTTTGTATTTCAGTCTGATCTGTAGAACATCAACTTCTGCCTTCTTCATCTTCTTTTTCTTCTTCTCAATCTCACTGACAAATCCTTTTGTCTTAAGAATCTCGGCGATGCTCAGCTTAATTTTTGAGAAAGGCAAAACAACCTCTTCGAGTCCTCTGGATTGCGCGTTCTTCAGTTGTGCAAGCATGTTTGCTATTGGGCTCATAATATATTAATTACCAACTTGATTTATGCACGCCGGGCAACAAACCCTGGCTAGCTAATTCTCTAAAATGTATTCGACACAGACCAAATTTTCTCATATATCCGTGTTTGCGTCCGCATATGAAGCATCTCAAGACAGTTCTGGTTGAGAATTTTGGTTTCTTATTTGATCTGGCGATTGTTGATTTCTTTGGCATATATTTAAATTAATTTACTTTAGCGTTAGCGGGAAACCGAATAATTTTAACAATTCCAATCCTTCCTCTTTTGACTTTGCGGTCGTTACGACAGTAACCTCTAATCCGAAAATGTCTTTCAACGACTCATAGGAAATCTCCGGGAAAATGTTGTGCTCCTTAATACCGATGCTCAGGTTTCCGGCCTTGTCGAAGCTCTTGGAGTTCAATCCGTGGAAATCTCTTGATCGAGGCAAGGCGATAGAAATTAATCTATCAATAAAATCATACATGCGTTTGCCACGCAAGGTAACCGCAATTCCGACATCCATTCCTTCTCTTAGCTTAAAGCCGGCAATCGATTTTTTAGCCTTCCTGATTGATGGCTTCTGTCCGGATAGCTTAATAAGGTCCTCCTCAACTCTCTCAACGAACTTCGGCTCCTTGGCAACTCTGCCGGTGCCGACATTAATGACAACCTTCTCAAGCTTAGGCACAGCCATGACATTCTTGTAGCCGAACTTACTCTGCATCGCAGGAATTATTTCTTTTCTGTATTTTTGCATTAACCTGGTCATGATTTAAAAATTTATTGGATCTCGCTGCTGCATTTCTTACAGGTTCTTACTTTGTTATCGCCCACCATTTTATACCCTATCCTGGTCGGCTTGCCGCATTTTGGACAGACTAACTGTACATTGGATACATCCACCGCGCTCTCTTTATTTACTACCTGCCCTTTCTGGCCCTGCTTTCGAGCTCTTTGATGCCTCTTAACCATGTTCAAACCTTCAACTACGACTTTATTCTCTTCCGGAAAGGCAAACAAAACTTTACCCTTCTTGCTGCGGTCTTTTCCTTGTAGCATTATTATGTTGTCGTTTTTCTTGATATTCATGTTCAAATGCATGGTTATATTATCTCCTGTGCCAAGCTAGCGATGGTATCGAAGCCTCTTTCTTTAATCTCCCTGGGGATCGGCCCGAAAACTCTTCCGCCTTTCGGCTCTTTGCCCTCGATTATTACTACGGCATTCTCGTCAAACCTGATATAGCTGCCGTCCTTTCGTCTAAAGTTATTCCTCTGTCTGACAACTACTGCTTTGACCACATCCTTTTTCTTTACCTGTTTTCTCGGTTCGGCTACTTTTACTGAAACCACGATTGTATCTCCCAGCTGAGCGTAGCGTCGGCGTGATCCTCCTAAAACCTTAATTACACCAACCTTCTTGGCTCCACTGTTATCTGCGACATTTAATATTGATCGTGGCTGTATCATGTTTAAAAAATTATTTACTAATTACAATCCATCTCTTGTCCTTCGACATCGGTCTTATCTCTTTTATTACCACCTTGTCTCCAGTGTGGTAGTCCCCATTCTCATCGTGCGCCTTATATCTACTGGTTATCTTGTAATATTTCTTATACTTGGGATGCTTTCTCAAACGGGTAACCGAAACCACCACAGTCTTTTGCATCTTGTCTGAGACAACGATTCCTTTCAGTGTCCTGATTTTTTTGTTTTCTTTTTCCATAATTAAAATTTATTTATTGGATGACTTAATCGCCGTCAACGTTCTGGCTACATTTTTCTTAATCTTCTGTATTTCACTAAAATCTTTTAATGTTTTGTTAGCTAATTCAAATCTTGCCTTGCCAAGCTTAACCTTCAATTCTTTCAGAACTTCATTTAATTCGCCTATCTCTTTATTTTGTAATTCTGAATATTTCATAAAAATTATCTTTGAATAAATTTGGTCTTTATCGGCAATTTGTGTGCCGCCAAACGAAACGCTTCTCTGGCTACGGCCTCCGTTACACCATCCATCTCGAATATTATCCTGCCGGCCGGAGTTGGCGCTACAAAGTGGGACAATGAACCAGCGCCTCCACCCATTCCTACCTCTGCACCTTTCTGGGTTCTCGGTTTGTCAGGAAAAACTCTGATCCAAACCTTGCCTCCGCGTTGGATCGAACGACTGATCGCCCTTCTTGCAGATTCAATCTGGTTTGAGCTTAACCAGCTGGCTTCCATTGCTTTCAATCCGTAACTGCCAAAGCTCAAGTAGTGGCCGCGGTGAGCGACCTTTCTCAGTCTGCCTTTGTGTACTTTCCTGTGTTTTATTCTCTTTGGCTGTAACATGGTGAATAATTAAAACTTCAATCCTTTATATATCCAGACTTTAATACCAACGGTGCCGAATGTTGTGTGGGCGGTAAATTTAGCGTAATCGATATCGGCCCTCAAAGTCTGAAGCGGCAAACTGCCCTGCTCCAAGTGTTCGGTTCTGGCTATGTCGTTTCCGTCAAGACGGCCGGACAAAGCTACCTTCGCTCCTTTGACTGCCCTATTGGCAACCATCTTGGCCAATGACTGCTTCAAAACTCTTCGGTATGGGATTCTCTTCTCAATCTGTTCAGCCATCTGCTCAGCCATAATTCTGGCGGATGATTCCGGATTCTTGTATTCCTGCACATCCAAACGGATAGATGTTTTCCTTTTTACTATCTTAGCTACCTCTGACTTCAAATCCTCAATACCAGTTCCGCCACGGCCGATTATTAGACCGGGTCTGGCGGTGTGAATGGTGATAGCCAGAAGATCCGGACTCCTCTCCAATCCAATTCTGTCGACGCTCATGTTCTTGAGCTTCTTGTCTAAGAAATTGCGGATGTTTATGTCTTCCTTCAAGAATGCCGGGTAGTTCTTAATGTTAAACCAGCGGGACTTCCAATCCTTGTTTATACTTATTCTAAATGATGTTGGTGATATTTTTTGACCCATATATTTGCTTTAAATTGCCTTTCTTCTGAAAAACTTTTTACCCAATTTACCGACAATGCCTTCTTTCTTGCCTAACTCCTTCTTAATCTCAGGCTTCTTCTCTTCTTTCATATCAATATCCCGGACCTGCTCTTCGGCTTTAATTTCTTCAGGCTTTTCTTTAACTTCTTCAGCCTTGGCGGGTTTCTGCTCTGAAGATTTCAATCCAGGCACTCTCTCATCGAGAGTTATCTTTATGTGCGATGTCTTCTTTTCTATCGGTGAGACAGAACCGAATCCTTTGGCCTTGTATCTATGCAACTTCGGCCCTTCGTTGACCAGAATGTCTTTTATGTAAAGGTTGTCTTTGACTAAATTGAAGTTGCTTTGAGCATTCGACATCGCTGACTCCAACAACTTTTGAATTGGTCTGGCTGATTTTTTAACCAAATGATCTAATTGGAATTTCGCCGCATTAACATCCATGCCCTTAATCAGGCCAGAGATCAATCTGACTTTTCTTGGTGAAATTCTTAAATTGTTCAATTGGGCTGTTACTTGCATGGTAAATTAAATTATTTCTTCTCTGGTTCCACCTTAGCTGCTTTGGCTGCATCAATTTCCTTCTGTCTGTTGGCTGCTTCGATTTCTCTCTGCATCTTACCTCCATGTCGAACGAATTTCCTGGTGTGTGAAAACTCTCCAAGCTTGTGGCCAACCATATCTTCGGAAACTAATACCGGAAGGTGAGTTCTGCCATTGTGTACGCCAAAAGTGAAACCGACCATTTCCGGGGTAATTGTTGATGCTCTGGCCCAGGTCTTGATCACGGTCTTATCTCCGGACTTAAGTTTGCTGACCTTTTTCATCAGCTTCTCATCAACGTATATTCCTTTTTTTATACTGCGTGACATGTGTATTTAATGAATTTGTATATTATTTATTCTTAGTTTTTCTTCGGCGAACTATGAATTTGGCTGATTTCTTCTTTTTGTCTCTGGTCTTTACGCCCAAAGCGTGCTTGC
This sequence comes from Minisyncoccota bacterium, assembly GCA_040881175.1. Taxonomy (GTDB): domain Bacteria; phylum Patescibacteriota; class Minisyncoccia; order 2-02-FULL-40-12; family IGHO2-01-FULL-4-A; genus JBBEDS01. The sequence continues at coordinate 6,339 of JBBEDS010000022.1, forward strand.
CCCATGGCGTCTTAGGATATTTCAGACCTATCGGCTGCCTACCTTCACCACCACCGTGTGGGTGATCTACCGGATTCATGGCGGTTCCTCTTACCTTCGGCCTTCTGCCGAGATAACGCGAACGTCCGGCCTTACCGATAACTATTGAACTGTGCTCGGCATTGGACAACTGGCCGATTGAAGCCATAACGTCGCCGTGGAACTGTCTAACTTCCGAAGATGGCAATATTACTTGAACGTATTTACCTTCGTGGGCAAGAACGGTCGCACCCGTACCAGCTGAGCGAATCATCTGTCCGCCTTTGCCAGGATGCATCTCTATGTTATGGACCATAGTTCCCTGCGGTATATTTTTCAAGCGCATTCTGTTACCGGGCTCGAGCTTGGCTCTCTCTGCCACTATTATCTCGCTTCCGACTTTAACTCCTTCTGGAGCTAGAATATATCTCTTCTCTCCGTCGATGTAATGTAGTAGGGCGATTCTAGTCGTGCGGTTCGGATCGTATTCAATTGAAAATACCTTGGCTGGTATATCAATCTTTTCCTGTTTGAAATCAATAGTCCTGTATCTTCTCTTGACTCCGCCTCCGCGGTGACGGCTGGTAATGCGGCCTTGGTTGTTTCTTCCAACACCACGCTTAAACCCGGTCGTCAGACTTTTCAACGGATCAGACTTAGATAGGTTGGAAAAATCATAACCTATCATCTGTCTTCTTCCTGGAGTTGTTGGTTTATATTTCTTTGCCATGTTTCAATTACGCCGCTATTTCAATCCTATCGCCTTCTTTCAAAGTTACGATAGCCTTTTTAAAACCCGGCTTGGATCCGGAAAATCTTCCGATATTTCTGGATTTCGATCGAGTGTTCAACACGTGAACTTTTTCAACCTTAACTTTGTATAGCTCCTGGACCGCTTTCTTGATTTCAATCTTGTTTGAATTCGTGGCCACCTTGAATACATATTTGTTATGCTCGCCAAGCATGGTTCCTTTTTCTGTAACATGCGGCCTGGATATGACTCGGTAAGAATCGGCGTCGCCTCCCTTTGGCAAAGAAGTTGCCGGCATTCCAACCTCAGTCTCTTTAGCAACCTTAACTTCGGGTTTCTTCTCTTCAACCTTTTTCTCTTTGTCTTCTTTTTTATTTCCGAAAATACTCATGTTTAAAATTATTTAGCTGACAATTTATATGCCTGCTCCATTACCGGTAATGAGTCTTGCAGTAGAATCAAATACTTGTTCTTCAATACGTCTTTGATATTCAAGTTGGCGGCTGACATTACATTCATGAATGAAAGATTATTGGTGGCGCGAATGACGCTCTTGTCTTGAGCCGGCATCACTAGAAGAATTGAATCCTGCTTTGTTTTTGTCTGCTTGTATTCTTTCATCTTACCGGTCAGATTCTTTATTGAACTGACGGCTTCTTTGGTCTTAGCTTCATTCAGCTTGAAAGAATCCAGAACCATTATCTCATTATCTTTAACCTTGGAAGACAAGGCCATGAACAATGCTTTTTGTTTCATTCTCTTATTTATCTTCTTTGTGAAATTTCTTTCTGAGGTAGGTCCGAAAGTGACACCTCCGCCCTTCCAGATAGGCGATCTGATGGAAGCGTGCCTGGCACGACCAGTGCCTTTTTGGCGCCAAGGTTTTTTGCCTCCGCCCCTGACCTCGCCTCTGCCTTTTGCGTGAGCAATAACCTGTCTTGAATTGGCCAACTGAGCCCGTAAAGCCTGGTGCACCAAATCTTTATTTAAATCAACATCAAAGATCCAGTCCGGCAACTGTACTTCTCCTACTACCTCTCCGACTTGGTTGTATAGGCTGGTCTTCATGTTTATATCCTTACAATTTCAAGCAAAGTGCCTTTTCTGCCGGGCACAGCGCCTTTTATACCTAAAATATTATTTTCTTTATCTATAGATACTATCTTTACTCCGCGGGTTGTGACTCTCTTGCCTCCCATTCTTCCGGCCATTCGGGTTCCTTTTAGAGTGTGCTGCGGAAATCTTTGTCCGATCGAACCGACGTGTCTTAAAACATGGTGATGACCGTGACTGGCAGGCATTCCGGCAAAACCATAGCGCTTCACGGCTCCCTGGAATCCTTTACCCTTGGCTACACCGCTAACTTTTACAACATCACCGATATTGAACACGGAGACGTCCAGTTTCTCACCTCTTTTTAATTCCTTCTCTTCTTCTCCCATCTTAACTTTCATGCCAGGTACCTTGAATTCATGCAGATCTCTCAAATTGCCAAGATCTTTTAAATGTCCGGCCTTCGGCTTACTGATCTTCTTTTTCTCGCCGAAACCAAACTGAACGGCCTCATATTTATCTTTCTCTTTGGTCTTGATCTGAGTGACGGTAATCGGTCCAGCTTGAATCAAAGTAATCGGCGTAACTTCGCCTTCTGAGAAGATCCTGGTCATACCGATTTTTTTACCTAATATGAATGACATTTTGGTTTTGGCTAACAAAAAACCCAGATTCAGCTGGGCAGTTAAGTTCAGCTGGATCTATTACTCACGGATTATTTTTTTACTAACAAAATTTGCATTTTGTCTTTAACTTTTGCTCTTCAAAGGGAGCAAGTATAGGCACCGCTGACAGCGGTAACCATATCTGCTACCTTTGAGCCGCTACACGCGGCGCATCCGTACGATATCCAAATACTTAATTTTTAAAAACTTACATCTTCAACTCTATATCAACTCCGGCCGGTAAATTCAAGTTCATCAGCGAATCAATTATTTTCGGATTCGGACTTGAAATATCGATCAATCTTTTGTGAACTCTCATCTCAAACTGTTCTCTTGAGTTCTTATCTATGAAAGCGGAACGGTTCACGGTGTACTTGTGAATTTCGGTCGGCATTGGTACGGGGCCAATTACCTTGCCTCCATTTCGCTCAATAGTATCAACTATCTGTTTTGCAGATTTGTCGATTATCTTATTATCATACGCCTTCAGTTTAATTCTGATGCGCTGAGTCGTTTCTCCTGTTTTTTCTTTTTTAGTAGCCATTGATTGAAAGAGCTGACTGACAAGCCCCCACTTACTAGTAAGTGGGGGCTTGTAGTTTTACGCTATAACTTTTGTTACGACGCCTGCCCCTACTGTTTTTCCGCCTTCACGAATGGCAAAGCGCTGCTTTTCTTCCATAGCAATCGGTGCAATAAGCTTTACTTTGACTGTTACTGTGTCTCCAGGCATTACCATCTCTGTTCCTTCGGGTAAAGTTACGTCACCGGTTACATCTGTTGTTCTAAAGTAAAATTGCGGTTTGTAGCCCTTAAAGAATGGGGTGTGTCTTCCGCCTTCATCCTTTGAAAGGACATAAACCTCGGTCTCAAACTCTGTGTGTGGGGTGATTGATCCCGGCTTAGCCAAAACCTGTCCTCGAGTAATATCTTCCTTCTTCAATCCTCGAATGAGCAAGCCGGCGTTGTCTCCAGCCATACCTGAATCAAGCTGTTTGTTGAACATCTCGATACCGGTAATAACTGTCTTCTGCGTTGGCTTGATACCAACTATCTCTACTTCCTCGTTTAATTTAACTTCTCCTCTCTCAATACGACCAGTTACGACAGTACCTCTTCCTTCAATAGTGAAGATGTCCTCTACCGGCATCAAGAAAGGCTTGTCGGTCTCACGGACCGGGTCTGGAATGAATGAGTCAAGAGTATCAACGAGCTCTTTAACGGGTTTCAAAGCCTCGTCATCTTTGCTCGTAGCATTAACTGCCTTTAAGGCAGAACCGCGGATAATTGGAGTTGTGTCTCCGGGGTATTGATATTTGTTCAAAAGTTCACGTACTTCGGCTTCAACCAAATCAACGAGCTCTGGGTCATCAACCTGATCGATTTTGTTCAAGAATACAATGATGGCTGGGACACCAACCTGACGAGCGAGCAAGATGTGCTCACGAGTCTGAGGCATAGGACCGTCTGGAGCCGACACAACCAATACTGCACCGTCCATTTGGGCGGCACCGGTGATCATGTTCTTAATATAGTCGGCGTGACCAGGGGCATCGATGTGAGCGTAGTGACGCTTTGGAGACTCGTACTCGGAGTGGTGCAAAGCGATAGTGATACCGCGAGCTTTCTCTTCCGGAGCGTTGTCTATCTGATCAACCTTTTCAAGACGAGATGAATAGCCTTCGTCTTTGTACAAGCTCAGCGTGTTTAAAATAGCCGCTGTAAGCGTTGTCTTTCCGTGGTCAACGTGACCGATTGTGCCAACATTTAAGTGTGGCTTGGAACGTTCGAATTTGTCTGCCATTGAAGTTATTTGCCAGGTGCTAATATCTAGTCGTTGGTAGTATATGGACCAGCGCCTAAAACTTAGCATCTAGTGCTGTATTATAATAAAAACACCCAATACGTTATCCGCGGTTTAAATCAGATAACACTTGTGGTAAAGGCATTGTAAACTAAAGACTAATTAAAGTCAACAAGTTCCGAAGTCACATCCTCCGACTCGGTACTATCAACCAATTCTGCTGATTCTTTCTGCCTAATCTCTTCCTTTAATGCCAGTATCTCTCTGTTCAGGTCATCTATATTCTTCTGCTCGTTTTCATCCGCTCCACTGGCATTCTTATCCCCTCCTTCGGAAGAGAAATGCCTCTCATCATCTGAAGTCTCGGAGTACTTTTCATAGGGCAAGATAATGAACTCGGGCTTGTCTCCGTCCATGACTAAAATACCGCCCATTTTTTTAGCCAATTCTTTTAATTTCCTAAAATCCATATCCTCTACTTATATCAGGAGTTAAAAATTTCTTCAAGGTGTCTCTGGCTCTTCAACCTCCGGACTAGGTTCAGATTCTGGAGTTGGCTCAGGAGTAGGAGTAACCTCTGGTTCGGGGGTAGGCGTGGGACTTGGGGTAATAGATGGGGTTGGTGTAGGTTCTGGGGTAGGCTCAGGATCAAGAGTATCTTCTTCACCTATACTAGATGATGCCGGGCCTGGAGTTGGGATCTCTTCTACTATTATTGGGGTTGGGGTGGGAGAGGGGGTTTCCTCTACCGTCGTATTATACCCACCGTTCTCAAGTAGACTCTTCAACTGATTCCTATTGATACAAACATCCTCCACGCAAAGCTGATCTGTCTGAACCTTGCCGGCCATGACTTCTTTAACTTTCACCAACCCCTTCTCAAATACAATCTCGAGGGATTGGATGAATTTGTTAATAATAGAGGAGAAGAGGATATCTATGTCAAAGATGGCTGGGTTATCTTGGGATAGGAGGGTTGATGATGAAGATGCGTAGTAGGCAAGGTCTTGCTGAATATTTAACTCAAGCTCTTCTACCTTTTGGTTTAATTCTTGAATGGCTTTAATTATCGTTGGTTGGGGAATAGAGGCCACAGTCAGCAATCCATCTGACCCCTCGAATACGAGTTCTGGGTAGTTCTTTTGGGTTTCTTGGGCTATGGGTCCAGTCACCCTTTCCCCAGTTGCTTTAACTGTATAGTCAAAAAGGGGTAGGCCTAATACATAGTCTAGTTTGGGTGAAGCTTCAGAAACATCTGTTTTAAACGCGATGTCAGAGCTACAAGCCCAGGTCAAACCAGTGGTTGTTGGCTGAGCATTACAACGACCGCTGCTGTCTTGGACTGTAAAAACTGCGTTTGCATTTGCTGTATCTACCACGTCCAGCCTAACGGCTGGAGCCGTTGTGCCTATGCC
>JBBEDS010000023.1:0-10685 GCA_040881175.1 Minisyncoccota bacterium
TCAAAATTCAGCGTCAGGATTTTCGCGAAAAAAAGTTCGGATTTCGTTCAGGGAGTGGAGCCAAGATGGAATTGAAGCGACAGAAATCGCTTCTTTTCCTTTTATAGAGCCATTATTTTTAGGTTCGAACGGCTTAACCGGAGTTTTTCAGCTCACCAACGAAAAGAAAAAAAGATTTGTTGAAGTGGGAATTCAGGAAGAACAGGCATGGATCACTTATGGCCCACAGTTTAAAATTGGTAAATCAGTTAGCGGTCTGATAGCTGGTACAGTTGGCCATTTCCAAGGCGCTCCCTGGGCGGGGCCATACTTCTCACTGAGTGCGCCTGTCTCCAAGAATGTTACATTCAGCACATTCCATTGGCCCGGAGCTTTTCCGTGGGAACCCAGAGATTGGAAAAACGATGGGGTCGACAATCCCGAACGATTACTGAAAGGATATATCGGCGGCGCCCAGGTAGATGTTGGTCCTGTAGGTATTTCATACTCCGTGCAAGAATTCTTGGATGATCCATGGAATGAGTTGCCCGGAATTAGCTATACGGCCAATCTTCGAGGTAATTTCTCAATTAAGGGCAGTGCTACATGGAATAACAATGCTGATCGATGGATGCTCTATGTCGGGTTGACCTGGAAACCATATCGCTAGGAGGTATGTGATGGCAAAGAGTAAGCCCATTCCTAAGGAAGTTGACGCATTATTGGATCGGCTTGGACTTGATCAGACAGAGAAGGAAAGATGGCTTGATTTTCCTCACCCTGATCTCGGAGGAAAAACAGCGCGAGAAGTGATTGATTCTGGAAATGCTGATGCTGTAGTAACCCTCATCAGTAATGCGCTAAGTGGCATTCCTAGTTAGAACAATGCCCCCTGCTTTTTAGTAGGGGATTTTATTTTTTAGACTAGACATGCTATTGTGGGGCTATGAAAAAATTTACATGTCAGGAGATGGGCGGCACATGCGAAGCCGTCATGGAAGGAGAAACAGCAGAAGAGGTTTCCCAAAAAGGCCAAGCTCACGTAGATGAGATGGCAGCTCAGGGAGACGAGTCTCACAAAGCCCTGAAAGAGGGTATGGACGCCCAAGGGGAAGAGGGCAAGGCCAAGTGGATGGAAGAATTTAAAGCAAAATTCGACCAAAAAGCTGACGCCTAAAAGAAATAAACAAAAACCTCAGTCTGAATCTGGGGTTTTTGTTTATTTGGGCATCTAGTCGCCAGGCCTTAACGTGAAGGAGGATTTGATTCTAATTTGACAATACGGTAGATCAAGCCTTTAATTTAGATAAAGTTTTTTGATAAAAAATGTGAGTAGACAAGGAGGATCATAGAGTGAGCACCTTCTTAATAGTGGTCGCAAGCCTGATCTTCATTATCGCGTTTATAGACTATAATCGCAGCATGTTCAAGGGTAAGAGCATGCCAGTATTTACGGGCTGGGCGTTGTTTACTATTATCACAATTGTAAACGTAGTGATAAATCTAAGTTTCACTGCAAAGTGGACTACCACGCTACTTCTCGCAACGGATTGGCTGATATGCACCGGAACATCAGCTCTTATCATTATGTGGATGAAGGGTAACGTGAGCATAGACAAGAGAGATAAGCAGGTCGCAGTCATCTCAGCCCTAGCGGTCATGCTATGGATCGCATTTAAGAACAGTGCTGTTGGTGTCTGGCTGAACCAAATCGCATATAGCCTTGCATTTATTCCAACATTCAGAAACGTTCGAAGGAATCCTTCAGACGAACCGACCCGACCTTGGCTTGTCTGGACATTCGCATTCATATTAGACATAGTGGCGCTCAAGCTTGATCTCACCTCAGTTGGATTAGATTTTGTCGCTCCAAGTGTTTGCCTGGTGTGGCATGCAACAGTTACGCTGCTATCGTTGCGCAAAGTGAAGCCCTTTGGGTTAGAATACTAGAGTCAAAATTGACCTGCTTGTATGGTTGTACTAGGCTGAATTCAAATAAGTTAGTACTTTAAGAAAGGATAATCCAATGAACGAAGCTGATTTTGGTGCTATGAAACCGGTACTGGAAATAACCGAGAAGATTGCTCAGCGCGTTAATTCATTTGTTAATGACAAAGAGTCCGGGATTCCTGAGATGAAGAGGCAATTAGAGGAGTCTGGCTTCCAAGCCAGAGTAGAGACCTCGGTTACCTTATCCCAGAATCTCACCAAGAATGTTTTGGGAGAAGCTGGTATGGATTTCGACCTTCTTTTGACAGAGCTGGATGAGCCTGACTCAGACGAACTAGCAGCAGCCAGTTCGATGGGGTTCTCCCTCGAGGAAGTAAGGGGTATGAAAGCTGAGAGGAAGAAAGCAGCTGAGAAGGCCCTTTCAGATGGTATTAGGCAAATATCCTCCCAGCTGACCAAGAGAGTACGAAACTGGATCTGCGGATTCTTAGCGCATAACTTTCCTAATCTTAATGTTGATTTTCCAGAAAATCAGCCTCTTGCCGACGATTCATACTGGCAGACTAAGGTCGATGAGATTATCAAGGCATCTTTACAATCACAGGATTCTATCCACATATTGAGCAGAATATTGGGCAATATGATGCGCTTGAAGGATATCAGAGAACATCCTGGGGCATAGTAAATCCGGCAACCTTAGCTGGATTTTTCTTTTAGTATTGACTCCACTCGTATATATGGGGTAGTAAGAATGTGAGCATATCTGAGTTTGTAACATTCTTTTATAAATTCTAATATGTTTATTGAGTAGTATCTTGACCATCCCAAACCTGCAGGAGGACACTATCAGTGACAAGTAGCGAAGCAAGTACCATCGTTCTAAGATACCAGCGAGGTTGCAGAGTCTCAGACGAACGCGTCAACGAGGCGTGCAGCGCGCTCAGTATCAACAGGCACGACGTAGATCGTTGCCTGGCTGAGGCCCGGAAGTGTGCAGTTGCACAACACCACGGACTCATCCTGACCCCCATGGGCGGACAACCTCGCCGGTTGTAACTCTGTGGACCAGCCGAAAGGCAACGGGCTCGCCAAGTAACGCGAAAGCGTGAAAGACGGGCCCTCTTTATTTTCTTGTTTTTATATCTTCGGGTATAATTTAAGTATGGTAAAAAATTATTGGACCCAGATAATCGCTATCTGGATTGTTGTTTTTTTAGCTGCAATATTTTATGGTTGGAATCAGTACAAAGCTTTATCGGTAGGTCAGGAGAATAACCTGGCGGGAGATCGATCAGATGAGTTGAATGAGTCCGTTCAACCTACACCTTCGGTTATACTGATATCTCCAATAAGCAGACCGTTCGAAAGAGTTCTCAAAAAACCATTAGGAATAGAAGTGTCACCGAATGACTCGCCAGTGAGCCCTGAGAAATTTACCGGTTTTCATTCAGGTGTAGACTTTGAGACATTCTTAGACGAACAGAATGTAGATGTGCCTATTAGCGCCATTTGCACCGGACCGCTAAGGATAAAACAATGGGCGCAGGGCTATGGTGGCGTAGTTGTGCAGGATTGTTTCTTGAACGCACAGCCTATCACAGTAATTTATGGGCACCTAAAGTTGGCTAGCGTTGAGCAAATAGCGGGGGACAGGATAACGGCTGGAGAATTCATCGGTGTATTAGGGGATGGATTCACCTCGGAAACGGATGACGAACGCAAGCATTTACATTTAGGCATACATAGGGGAAATGGTCCCAGTATACTCGGTTATGTTCAGAGTGAAGAAGCCCTGGATGGGTGGATTGACATAAGGGATTATTTGAATTAATAGTTAATGATTATTCGTTTAATAACCTCATCAGATATGAATAAAAAGATTCTCTTAATTATTCTGGCTATTGTGGTAATCGCGGGAGCGGTATATTTCTACATGACCCGGCCTACGAAGGCGCCTAGCGAGGATATACAAGCCAATGCGGTAATGCTGAATGCGGAGAATGATAGTAATCAGGTAGTTTTCAGAATAGTGCCTGCTGAATCGAGTGCAGAATTTAATATTAATGAAGTCTTGAACGGTCAGCCCAAGACAGTTGTGGGAACTACGAATCAAGTGGCTGGCGATATGGCAATCAATTTTGAAGATCCCAACCAATCTCAAGTTGGAGAAATTCGTATTAATGCTCGAACCTTGAAGACGGATGATGAAAGGCGGAACTCGGCAATCTCTAGATTTATTCTTAGATCTGAGAAGGATGAAAATGAGTTTATAACTTTCAGACCTACCAGCGTTGAGTCAATGCCAAGAAGCGTTTCGGTGGGCGATTCATTCGGGCTTAGGATCACTGGTGACCTGACAGTCTCGGGAGTGACCAGGGAGACGGTCTTTAATGCCGCGGTCAGTATCGTATCAGAAGATAAGGTCACGGCTAATGCTGAAACAGTCGTGATGTATAAGGATTTTGGCTTATCTATTCCCCAAGTTCCTTTTGTAGCTAATGTTGGTGATGAAGTTACGCTCAAGATTAATGTGGTAGCTAAACGGATATGATTAACATCTGGATATTACCCTTATCGATAGCTGGTTTGATTGTTTCTTGGCATATTTTTCACAAAAAAAGATCAGGACAGAAACTGGTCTGCGTTATCGGTGAGGATTGTGACAAGGTAATACATAGTAAATATAGCAAGACGCTGGGAATCTCTAATGAGATTATAGGCATATTGTATTATGGGTTAGTCGCTTCACTGACTGTGATATCTGTGATCGGGTTAACGATGATCGGTCCGGTATCTCTATCGTTGTTTCTCGTGATCATAGCTGGTGCGGCAGCTGTATTCTCCCTCATCCTTATCTTCATCCAGGCTTTTGTACTCAGAGAGTGGTGTGAATATTGCCTGGTTAGCGCCGGTATTAGTATCGTGATCTTCGTCATAGAAGCCACGCCCTTGTGGGCACTGTATAAGTTGTAGTATCTATTGACTTTATACGCGTTTAATGCTAGTCTATAGCATATAACATAGCTCTTTACATCGTCATTTAGGATTCAATAAAGCCAGTATTAGTTAGCTGATTTTCAGGTAATCAAAGATATCAAGCGAAAGCACGTAGATCAAATAGAGCCGAAAAGAAATTTAGTTTTAGATATTGGTTTTATTGAATCCTAAATCCTCACAGGGAGTATCAGATGAGAACGATTAGCTTAGCGATCGTAGCACTCATGGCGTCCGTTACCGGCGCCCAGGCTCAACGAGTCTCCGGATACGTTGAGTCTTGGAACACTGTTGGTAAGAGCGGGATTACGCCCCAGATCAACATGTTCGTCTACGGGCCGCTGAAAGGGAAGCTGGGCTGGTCAGCTTTCTCTCTGACCTCCCAATCTTACAGTCAGGCCTATGGCGGTCTTACCTACGCTCCTACCAAATGGTTGGAGGTCGGCGGGAATATCGGGCTGGAAACAGCTGACGACCCCACTCGCGGTGCCGCAACGCTCTGGCTAGGGAAGGGTAAGTGGTCCTTCCTCTCGATACATGAAACCGGAGGCAGCGGTTGGTGGCATAGGGACATCGGCAAGTACCAACTAACCGAGACTTTTGCTGTCGGTCTAGTCAGCCAGCGCTTTCGTGGCAACGGCCCGTACTTCGAAAAGAAGTTTGGACGTATCGTCCTCTGGATGAACGTTCTGACGAACAAAGAAGGGACCAAAGCCCAGGCGACTGTAAGACTCAACCTTTAACCAAGGAGTCCAATGGACTCTAGGGGATGCGTGGCATCCCCTTTTTGTTTGCATAAAAAACAGCTCCCGAAGAAGCTGTTTTATATTTTTTTATTATCTGCTATCTTGTTAAGAATTTTTTGAACCAACTCAATTGCTTTTGTGTCATGGATTGAGAGCAGGTGAGCATTGGGATTAACCTTTTTTAGTTTACCTAACTTCTTAGTGGCTTCGGCTGGAGGGATTAGATCTGACTTGCTTAAGAATAGATACTCCTCTTTGTCTAGTAGCAGCTCATTGTATGCACCGAGCTCTTTCCTTATGGACTTGTAATCTTTTACAGGATCTTCTGATTCAGCAGAAACAAGGTGGAATAGGATGTGAGTTCTTTCGACATGGCGTAGAAATTTAACCCCCAGTCCTTTACCAGTCGATGCTCCTTCGATGAGCCCTGGAATATCGGCCAAGACGAGATCATAGTAGACGCCCAGATGCGGTTGTAGAGTTGTGAAGGCGTAATTAGCGACCTTGCTCTTTGCCCTGGTGAGTTCATTCAGCAAACTGGATTTACCGCCATTAGGCAGACCTATTAGGCCGACATCAGCAATTAATTTAAGCTCCAGCCGTATATTAAATTCTTCGCCGGGCTTTCCATATTGGAATTGTTTAGGACTTGTATTCCTGGGGCCTCTGAAGTGAAAATTTCCCTTGCCGCCATTTCCGCCTTTTGCACCCAAGACTCTTTCGCCGATTTTAATGATTTCAGACTTCTCGTTAGTGACTAGATTGTGTATGATCGTGCCGACTGGAACGTTGATGGTGATATCTTTACCCGCCGGGCCATCATTCAGTTGTCGTCCACCGATTCGGCCATCTTCGGCCTTGAATACCTTTTTGTTTTTTAACGTATTGAGCGCGCCTAAATCGGCAATACCTTCAAAGTAAACATTGCCTCCATTGCCGCCGCGGGCGCCAGTAGGGCCCAGGCCCATCTTATTGCCGTTGAAGGCAACCATGCCGTTTCCGCCATCTCCGGCCTTAATACGTATTGTTATATCGTCTATAAGCATAAAAGCTTTGTTAATATATCACGAGATGCTGTTTTTCGAAACTTTTTCTTGGGTGCACTAAAAAACACCAGCTGCCTGGTGCTTCTTAGTTTTGGCAATTATTCTGAATTAAAGGCTCTTATTTATGTTCAGAAGAGTAAAGTTTTCGAGAGTTCCGTCAACGGAAACAACCACTTCTTCTCCTACTAGGCTACTGTAGTCGCGTGAAGTGGTGATGTATACCACCGATTCTTCAGTCACGAGCATCAAGTTGCCTTTTGATGGGTCGTCAGATACGCGCAGAGTTCCTTCCAGAGTATTAACTGGCTGGTTATCATCCACGGTTTGATTACCACTTTGACCATTGGATGTCTTCGGATCCAGCATCAAGGACTTGTCCTTTGAGCCGGTCTTAACCCAGATGAGGATAACTGCTACGACCACAATTGCCAAAATTGTTAATATTTTTTTATTGCTCATAGTGTTATTTTAGTGGATTCGTTTCAAAATGCAAGTTGGTTTATGATATATTTATATTATGAAGAAAGTTATCATTTCAGCCATTATTGCAGTTATAGCCATTGCCGGTGGGTTTGCTTGGTTTATGCTTTCCGATAATAGCGAAGAAGTTTTCTGTACTTTGGATGCGAAACTTTGTCCCGACGGCTCATATGTCGGCAGAGTGGGTCCGAACTGTGAATTTGCCCAGTGTCCGGGAGAATCAGCAAATAATCTTTGGAAGACAGTCAGAGATGACAGGCAGGATATAGAGTATCATTACCCAGAAAGGCTCCTGCCCAAATATATATTCGCTCAGGAGTGGCCTCCGGAGGTTGAGATAACTCAAGGTATATTTTCTTGCGCAGAGGAAGTGAGGATGGTGGACGATAGGATCTATTGCGTGGAAGCGGAGAGCGAGGGTGCTGCGGGGAGCGTGTATACAAGGTATAGCTATCTTTATTCCTGGGAGAGTGAAGGTAGGTCAGTCTACGTCAGGTTTACACTGAGGTATCCTCAGTGTGGTAACTACGGAGAGCTGGAGAGAAGTGAATGCGAAGCTGAGAGGGGAGCTTTTGATCTCGATGGCCTGGTTGATCGCATAGTCCAAGGCATAGAATTTATATAGCAAAGAGACAAAATTAAAACCGGCATGAGGCCGGTTTTAATTGAGCATTTTACTTACTCTAGAATGGCGTAGGGGAATAGGACGCTGAATTGCTTACACCAGATCACGACGCTTCCAAATGAATCAATGTTTATACCATCCGGTAGCTCATAGTTTTGGTTTCCTTTATTTCCCTTCAGCCTCCCCAGGTCTATGTAACTGCCTAAGCTGTTAACATTTCCGCCAGGGTTTTGGGTCTCTGAGAGATAAACAAAAAGATCAGGGCCATTGATCGTCTCAAAATTTTCAAAACGCAGTATTTTTCTACCATCCGGATATTCTAAGACAGATGCCTGACCGCTTCCCTTGTGAATGAAATCGGCATCTACGAAGTTGCCTTGTTTGACCGTGTTGATCTGTGGAGTAGGTGTGGGTGCTGGTGTCTCCCCATCCGGAGTAGTCGTTGGTTCTGGATCTGAAACGAACTCAGGTATTTTCTCGTCGACCATATCTTCCTGGAAATACGTGTAAATACCGGTGTAATATATGCCGACACCGATAACGGCGATTATGATAACGATTATTACTTTCTTCATGTATCCCAATATACCACACTTTTTCTCTGTGAGCTTATGGGGTAGAATTAGGAAATGGAAATAGCCTATATATCCTTGCTGGTAGTGGTGGCTGCGACCATAGGGACCTTGTCAGGTTTTGGTACTTCTACCGTCATGGTGCCGGTTATGCTGTTGTTCTTACCCTTGCCGGAAACTCTGCTCCTGGTGGGCGTGATCCATTGGTTTGGAAATATTTGGAAGACAGTCCTTTTCAAGTCGGGAATTCGGTGGCGGCTAATTCTTCTCTTCGGCTTGCCTGGCATAGTGGCCACATATATCGGGGCCAGTTTCGTTTTCTCCGCTCCGGAGATGATCCTATCGCGTATATTAGGGGGTTTTCTGGCCGCGTATGCCATATTTCTTTTCTTTAATTCCTCTTTCGGATTAAGACAGAACAATTTGACGGCTGCCGTTGGCGGAGCATCTTACGGTTTCGTCAGTGGAATATTCGGGGTTGGTGGTGAAGTTAGGGGCGCTTTCTTGAGTGCTTTTAATCTACCCAAGGCAGTATATATCGCTACTACTGGATTTATCGGTCTAGCCGTCGACTCTTCCCGCCTTGTTGCCTATTGGAGCGGGGGCATACGTTTGGATTCAATGTTTGTCTGGGGGTTGATACTATTCATACCAGCGTCGTTCCTGGGCGCATATATTGCCAAAAAAGTGGTCAACAAGATATCGCAGGAAAAGTTCAGGAGTGTTATAGCTATTTTCTTATTCGTCATAGGAGTTAAATTACTATTTTTTTGAAATTAAATTTACCATGTTTGAATCAATCATCTTAGGAGCGGTGCAGGGTCTAACCGAATGGCTTCCGATAAGTTCGGAAGGTATGATCGTTTTGGTCAAAACCAATTTTTTCGGTGGCGGCGGTTTGGAGGATATCATTAAGACCGCCCTCTTTTTGCACCTGGGAACATTCCTGGCCGCTTTAATATATTTCCGCAAAGATGTCAGCAACCTTTTTTCTAGATTGTTTGGGAAGAATAAGGGTGAGGCTGAAACTGGTAAAATACTCAAATTCCTAATCATTGCTACCTTGGTTAGCGGAGTTATCGGTTTTGGGTTTTTGAAGTTGCTAGATGCTGTCGGTGACCAGTTTTTGTTAACCAGTACGTTGGTTAATCTTTTTGTGGCTTTGCTGTTGGTAATAACGGGGGTACTGCAATTAAAGGCTAAAAAAGAAGGGCAGAAGAATGCTTCAGAATTAAAAACTTCAGACGGAATTACCTTGGGAATAGTGCAGGGTTTTTCAGCTATGCCCGGTCTTTCCAGGTCTGGCCTTACCGTTTCAGCACTGTTATTAAAGAACTTTAAAGATAACGAATCCTTAAGACTGAGTTTCCTGATGAGTTTGCCCATAGTTTTGGCAGGTAACATATTACTAAACCTAAACCAATCGTTGCTTTCTTTAAATAACCTAGCAGCTCTATTTACCTCATTCGTATTTGGATATCTAACCATCCATCTACTTATTCGCTTGGCTAAGAAAATTAATTTTGGATACTTTGTTCTCGTCTTTGCCGGGCTTTTAATTCTGTCAGTTTTCATTTAGCTCTATCTTCCCTCGAGTGATAACTTGATATTTTCAAGTTTTTATTGTATTGTAAGCAAAACTTCTTTAACAAAGAGGAGAGAAAGATGGAGAAAAAAAGAGGATTTGCAAGCGATAATAACGCTGGAGTCCATCCCGCTGTGATGAATAAGCTTGCCATGGCTAACAAGGGTCACGTCTTGGCCTATGGTGAAGATGAGCTCACAGAGTTAACCAAATCCTTGTTGTCTGGAATCTTTGGAACACTAAACATACATTTTGTTTTTGGTGGAACGGCCGCGAATGTTCTTTCATTCGCATCCCTGATGGGGTCTCATGAGGCTGTCATATGTGCCGATACTGCGCATATCAATGTCGATGAGTGCGGTGCTCCTGAGAGATTTGTGGGGTGCAAGCTGTTGCCGATAAAGACAGGTAATGGAAAAATTACAACAGACCAAATCAAACGACTATGTAATACTGTTGATATCCCTCACAGTGTCGAGCCTAAAATGGTATCAATTTCTCAACCAACGGAATTGGGTACGGTCTATTCTATGAAAGAGCTGGCTTGCATATCTAACTTGGTCAGGTCACGGGGGCTGTTCTTGCATGTTGATGGTGCTAGGTTTGCCAATGCAGCGGCCTATCTAAAGATCAAGGACCTGTCCAAATTCATGGAGCACATTGACGTGCTGTCATTTGGTGGCACCAAGAACGGCATGATGTTTGGCG
>JBBEDS010000024.1:0-9880 GCA_040881175.1 Minisyncoccota bacterium
TGCCGGATTTATGGGTTTAGTTTAGCAAAAACAACACAGAGCAGCTTGCAGTCCTAGTACATATACGCAAAATCGAAGGGACTTAACTTCCAGAGAATCTCTTTAGCATTCATTAAACTAATTTGCTTCAGCCGTTTTCTTAATGTATTTCGGGAAAACTTTAAGAAAAAGTTCTGCGGTATCTTTTAACCAAGTAAAATATTCATCCCAGTGGTCTTTATCATTGAAGTCGGCATCGTTTGACAATCGAATTCTACTTGCCTTCTTACCATCAAGCCGCTGCCATTTAAGATCCTTATTTATTTCGGTATTAATTTTATCTTTCTGGCTATAGAGGTTGTCGAAAAGTTCTTTATTATCAGGAATATACATCTCACAGGCCATTTGGCTATCTTGTGTATTCAAAGTCAAAGCCAGGTGTGAAATAGAATTGCCCAAACTAATACTAAACCAATGTTGTGGGCCGGTTTTCCTAAGTTTCAGGGTTGTTCCGTTTCTCTTGGTAAACTCAACAAATTTATTCCAGAAATCCAGTTGCATCATTTTTGTATCTGTTAAGGGTCCGCGATTAACTGAGGTCTTAACTGCTTTCGCCCAATCGTTTGGTTTCGAGACAGCTTGAAACTTTGGCGCGAACGGAGAATCACCAATTTGCCAAAGTTCCATTTTTATTGCGAAAAAATAGATATCCTCATCGGTGTGCTCATTGAGCCAGTCCATTGCCTGTTTGTGTTCATCCCTCACTTCCTCAACAATCCAGACCACAATTTCAGCGTCGAGGCCAGATGCGTAAGTAATTAATTTTCCCAGATGATCGTGATTAGTTGGTTCCAACTGGTTCTCGATTATTATTTTACGACCAGTATTTTGCTCTTCGGCAAAAATATCGACATTAAATCTGCCGACACTGGCTTCGGTTTGGATTAACTTAATATCAATCCCGATTTCATCTCCAAGTATGGCTAAATTATCCTCCTCAGAAAGCCACTGCGTAAAATGATGCGCCTCGTGATTCCAGGCTTTTCGCAAATCGACTCTATGTAATTTGCCTAGTTTTTCCATAAGCAGATTTTACTCCTTACTCCAGTCATCCCCAAACAAGCTCGCTTGGGTTAAAACTAAATCGGTAGCGATTTTTTCTTGATCTGGTGGGTAGCCGTACTCTCGTAAAAGCTTCTTAACCTCCACTCGCAACCGTGCTTGAGCCGATGCGCGAATTGTCCAATCAACGGTAATATTACCGCGCACCCGCCCAACTAACACCCGTGCCAGTTCCCGTAACTTCTCGTCACCCATTACCGCTTTGGCGCTGCCGTTTTGAACTAAGGCATCGTAAAAAGCCACTTCATCCGAACTCAAACCCAGTTTTTCGTTCTCTTCTTCGGATATTTTAATATCTCTGGCTATCTGAATTAATTCCTCAATCACTTGTGCTGCTTCAATCGCATTATTGCGATACCGTGATATGGCTTTTTCGAGCATCTCAGCAAACGAGCCAAATTTAACTGCGTTTTTCGAGAACTTCGCCCTGATTTCCCCGTCCAATAATCGCTTCAATGCCTCCACGGCCAGGTTCTTACGTTCCATGCCGCGAATTTCCGCCAAAAACTCATCAGACAAAATCGATATATCGGGGCGTTCAATTCCGGCCGCCGCAAAAATATCGACGACACCCGCTGGGGCAATGGCCTTGTCGACGATCTGCCGAATCGCCGCACCGTAGTCCTCGTCGGTTCGGCCCTTGCCGACAACCTTGGCCAAGCGCGCCCGAACTGCCTGGAAAAAGCCCACCTCTTCACGAATCGCCAATGCTTGGGCGTGCGGTACGGCCAATGCAAAGGCTTTCGACAGCTCTAATACGTATTGCTTCAATCGTTTCTCGCCCTCTTCTTGTAACAAGACAAACTCTTGAGCGTCCAACAAAATCTGCAGTTGGCGCTTTAATTCGGCGTTGAAATATTTTCGATACGGAAAATCGTGGAACATGTCCCTGATCTGTTCGATTTTTTCCATCATCACCGCCACCGCATCGTGTTGATCAAGGGTTGGCCGCCCCTTACCGCCGCTGACGGTATAAACCTCCAAGGCCTCACGCAACGCCGCAGCCACCCCCAAGTAATCCACTACCAACCCGCCCGGTTTATCTTTGTAAACGCGGTTAATTCGGGCAATTGCTTGCATCAAATTATGCCCCCGGAGCGGCTTGTCTAAATACATCGTATGTAAACTCGGCGCGTCAAAGCCGGTTAGCCACATATCGCAAACGATCGCTAGTTTCATTGACGAACTCGGATCCTTGAATCTTGCAGCTAGCTCACGGCGGCGTTCTTTAGTTCGAATATGCTGCTGCCATTCCAACACATCACTTGCCGAACCGGTCATGATTACCTTAATAAACCCTTCCGAGTCGTTGGTGCTAGCCCACTCTGGCTTGAGCGCCACAATAGCGCTGTATAAATCCACCGCAATTCGTCGGCTCATTGTCACAATCATGCCCTTGCCATCAATAGCACTTAAGCGATTTTCAAAATGCTCAACGATATCACTGGCGATTCGTTCAATGCGCTTAGTATTACCGACCACCGCCTCAATTTGCGTCCATTTGGCTTTTAGCTCTTCCTGCCGATCGAGCTCCTCTTCGCCCAAAACTTCCGCTACTTCCTGGTCGATTTGATCCCGCATATTTTTATCAATATCCAGTTCCACCAGACGGCTTTCGTAGTAAATCGGTACTGTTGCTCCGTCTTTCACGGCTTGTTCGATATCGTAAATGTCCAAGTACTCGCCAAACACGGCTGGAGTTGAACGGTCATCGCTCTCAATAGGGGTTCCCGTAAAACCGATAAAACTGGCGTTGGGCAAGGCGTCGCGAATATGTTTGGCAAAACCGTCGATAAAATTGTACTGGCTCCGGTGAGCCTCATCAGCGATAACAATAATATTCTCGCGGTCTGACAGTAACGGGTAAACGCTTCCTTTTTCCGGAAAGAACTTGGCGTTGGTAGTAAACACAATGCCGCCGCTCTGAACTCGCAGTAATTCTTTCAAATGATCGCAACTTTCGGCTTGAGCAGGTGTTTGGCGCAATAACTGCTCGCAGTTGCTGAAAGTTTCAAAAAGTTGGTTGTCTAAATCGTTCCGGTCGGTTACAACCACCACCGTTGGATTTTTCAACGTCGGATCACTAATTAGTTTTCCGGCGTAAAACACCATTGAGAGCGACTTACCTGATCCTTGGGTGTGCCAAACTACGCCAACGCGATGATCGCTCCCTGGTTGGATTGACTTCACTGTCGACTCCAGCGCTTTATGGACTGCCCAGTACTGATGATAAGCCGACAGCTTTTTAATAAATCCCTGTTCTTTATCTTTCTCAAACACTACAAAATTACGGACAATATCTAAGAAACGGTTCTTATCGCAAACGCCTTTAAGCAGCACTTCAAGCATCGGCACGTTTTTGTGATCTTTTTCACCTTCGATACTCTTCCAAGCCGTAAAACGTTCGTACGTTGCGCTGATGGTGCCGAGCTCGGCATCAATACCGTCGGTAATAATTTCGAGCGCGTTAAAACGAAAGAGCGGCTGGATTTCTGCTTCGTAAGTTTGAAGTTGGTTATACGCGCCTTGGAGACTGGCCCGCTCATCGGTTGGGTCTTTAATTTCAATAATTCCTAGGGGTAGGCCGTTTACGAATAAGACAATATCTGGCCGGCGGTGATAGTCACCGTTAATAACGGTAAATTGGTTAATGGCGACAAACTCATTTTTGGTTGGGTCCTCAAAATCAAATAGTCGGGCTTGCTCGGTTCTAACTCCACCGTCTGGCGTTCTGTATTCAACACTAACGCCATCGGTCAACTGGCTATGGAATTGGCGGTTATCCAATAATATCTCCGGATGGTGATAACGGCTAACTTTCTTAATAACTTCTTCTTCGGCATGTTCGGTCAGACGAGGGTTTATTTGCCGTATTGCCGCACGCAATCTATCCGTTAGTAGGACTTGATCGTACTCTCGCTCAGGAAATTCTCCGTCCGGTCCTATAGTTGGACCGTTAAAGATAGTCCAGCCAAGCTGTTCTAATATTTTCAACGCTTCTTGCTCGACTTTGTCTTCGGTCATTTACCTAGCTTTCATCTTTCGCGGTAATCCCAGCTAATTTTGATACATCTAGCCTAATCTCTTGTTTGCTTGAGTTGCCAGGGGAACTAGAAAATTTTTTTATCACTTCCGATAGTGTTTCAATCGCAAGGACCCGTACCTTATCTGCTTCATTTTTGTCAGCAAGTGAGCTGGCTTTGTCGAAAATAAATGTAATTTCCGCCTCAAGTGAGCCTGCAACAGCTTTCCTATAACGCAGTTCATCAATGTACTTAACACGAGACCTTAGTAAGATCGCCGAAAAAACAAAAAGTAATGCAACTGGTAGTTTTGCTAACCAACTAACTATCAGCGCTTCGAAGTTAAATCCTGTCTTACTAGTTAGTGCGTACCTGACCTCGTATGCATACAGCATTAACCAGTATCCACTGACAACAAATATAACTCCGTAGGTTATAAATATCCATAAGTTCCACGAAGATGATAGTTGCTCTTGAATCTGCTTCGTAAGAACTCCTGTAGAAACATTCTTTAGCAAGTTCGCCGAATCTTCCAAGGCTTTTGTGACAGTTTTCTTAGATGATTTTGAGTACTCTTGGAGAGACTTTAGCTCATCGCCAGCCACTTTTTTAATCCGTTTTGTTTCGTCGAGTTGGTTCTTAAAACTATTTTGGTTATAGGTTAGCGCATGAAACTGAGGAATGTATTGGCTGAGTGAGTTGTACTGATTGGTAATATCTTGGAGCAAATGATGCTCTCCCGGGAGTCTGTTAACTAAGTCTAGCAAGTTACTGAGCTCACTATTGACTGAGCCGAATGTATTCTGACTCAATAAGTCAATATCACCACTCTCTACAGCAAAAATATATAGCTCCATCAGTTTTGCCAGTCTTGGCTTTATATCAAAGAATTTTAGTTCACCGTGCACAATATCAATAGTCTGCTGTGCAATCTTTCCGGCAATATCCCGAAGTTTTGTTAATAGTTCCTCCTTATTCATGCCCTGATTCTCCCAGAAATTAATCGTGGCAAAAGCGAGTCGCGAAGATCAGCTAAAATCATGTTCGTATTTTGGTTTATTAGGATCTGTTTGAAAACCGGCCTTACGAGGCTATAAAACTCTTCCAGATATATTTTACTAGGCATTATTAACTTAATTTTAGAAAAGATTGATGTGTTCATGTTTGGAGTCGCAGACCCGCTACTCGCAATTGAAATTAATTCATCTCTCATAAGCTTGAGTGCAAAGTATAGATAATAGGTAGAAGACCCTTGCTTCGGAACTAAGGAGTTGATCTGTTGGTTGGTTTGAGAGAGGGTCGCAGTAATGGAAACTAAGCCCACTGTTGCAATACAGCTAACGCAAATCGATCCCGGGGGTAAAGTTTTTGTTGGCTGGTAATCGCGGCCTGCGATTGTCAAGGAGTCTTGAGTTCTGACAATAAAAGTTTGGCCGTGCATATCCGGAATTTTTATAAATGGCGTATCGCCACCAAAGTATTCCAGCTTTGCTTTAGGAGGAGTTTTACCACATATAATTTCCCCAAAATCACTTAAAACGTGAATGTCCCAGTTTTTTCGCTCAGGGTTGGTGATGAAGTAATGCTTAAAAAGGGTTTGGCCGATTTTTTCCAGTGTCTCATTAATCCGCTGATTGAGTGCTATCTTTTCGTCAATTGTTCCCAGAATACCTGCGATTTTCTTTTGTATTCTGATTTCTGGAAGTGGCATTTTTATTTTAGATATATTGCCAAGACTCAAATTAGGTTGAGCACTCTGTGTGATCCCTCCATTGAATTGAGATTTTGCACTTGGCGACTGAAGGAAGTACCGAACATACCTCTTATCTACCTCTTCTGAATTAATACGAATTATCGATACGGCTTGATTTGTGTTTGCAGGCAGAATTTCTGAGGGGACTTGGGCAACTCGTCCAATCGCTCCCGCCATCGTTAACAGGATGTCCCCCTGTTCTATGATGGAACGTTTGAGCATACTTTTGTGGGTTTCTTCATCAATATGAACAAATTTATCGACTAAGAACCCACCCTGATCAGTGATTGACTCTACTTTGATAAAGTTAACCCCTGAATCAGTAAAACTTGCGCCATACGTAGTCGGCGTCGTACCCTTTGTAATCTTTTCTGCAATATCGCCAAGCAAAACAGTTTTAGTCATTTTCAATTCTTTCATCCAATCGACGAAGTAAAAGACTTGCGAAGGACAGGTACTCAAACGTCTTGATCGGGTCAGACTGAACCATATTGTCATGTGCTTTCGGGTTCCTTACTCCTAATGCAGCTCCGGAATATAGAAACATAAATCCCTGCTGCTCGTCCTTCTCTGATTGCGTTTCCAGTTTATTCAACTTCACTTTTGGTTTTACAAGGGAGAGGGCAGCTTCTGCAAGAGGCTTGCCATCGAGATTAGATAGCCCCGATACACCCTTTAGCTCACTAACGACAGCCTTGTACGCTTCGAAAATTGCTTGAGAGTAGTGCTTATCTTCAAAAAGCTTTTGGCTTACCTCTATCACTTTTGGGTGTAGATTACCTAGCGGAATTTCAACTGTGGCAGTATTTAACTTTACAGCACTCGCCCAAGGGTAGGGTTGTCCGCAGTTATAGCAGTTATTTTCTACCTGAGCATCCT
The DNA here is from genome assembly GCA_040881175.1 of Minisyncoccota bacterium. GTDB lineage: Bacteria > Patescibacteriota > Minisyncoccia > 2-02-FULL-40-12 > IGHO2-01-FULL-4-A > JBBEDS01. The sequence goes on from JBBEDS010000024.1 coordinate 6,757, forward strand.
CTCCGCCGATAATCCCATCGTAGGTATGGAAACCTCTTATTTCAGCATTACAATTTTCGCATTGGTGAATCGTTTTCTCCCCACATTTGTTGCAGAATTTCTGGCGCTGGGCTGGGTATGTGTCGTAATAAGCAGTGATCATGTGGCCATTACGACAAACCTGCATTGTGTCAAAGTGGTCGCTCATCCCATCCGCCCAATTCCATTTGCTAAGATTTGAACCCCGAGATCGACGGATTTATCGAGAATGTATCCAAATATTTTTTTGATCGTAACATGGTCGCGTTTTTCAATCGCATCCTTTAACTCTTTGACTTTTGTCTTCAAGTCGTCGCTGTATTGGGAGATGTTTATGGATTGAATTGTTTGGGGTGAATTGCTTGCTATTGTCGAGTAACTATTCCCTGAAATATTAGTTACCTGAGCGGTTTTATTGAGAGCTTCTTCGCCTAGTGGAGTGATTTGGTACCGTTCATATAAATCTGTCTCGCCACCTACTAAGTTTTCGTCAATAAGTCCAAGGCATTTCTTTGCGTGCAATTTGCGTAAAGCTGCTTTGAGCCTAGCGAAATCATCGTCTATACCGCCAAACCGCTGCTGCAACCTTGTAAAGCTCTGAAACTTTCCAGTTTGATCTGTATATAAAGGCTCAGTATGAACTTGCCGTAGAACGGCCATTTCAAAATCTTTTAATTCACTCATCACATCCGCCCTTCGGGGTTATTTTTGTTCAGGCGTTTTTTGGGTTTGTCGTCAAGAAAATTCTTCTTCGAAACAATCGGCCGGCCGAGACGCTTTTCCAGCTTTTCTCTAGCTCCACCAGCAATGTCGCCACCGGCTTTAGCGTCCGCTTTTAATTTACTGACTCCCTTAGAATCTTCATTGCGATGAATTTCTGTTGTTGAGCGCTCTCCGAGCATATTAAAGATCAGCTCGAAGTCGTCCATATGGTCACGAAGGTTTTGACGCTCTAAACCCTTCAGCTTTTTATATTCCGCTGGCGTAACGCCAAAAGTGGCTTTAGATATTTCAGCGGTTAGAATTTCATAGTCTCGGCCAACCGCGCCACGATTTTTCCACTCGTCGGTTAGTTCTTCGCGTATAACAATGCCACGCATGCGGTTTTCGATCCAATCCTCGGAGCGTCCTTTGGCTCGGTAGATGGCCCGAGTTCGCTTCATTCCCAGCTCCGGGTCGTCTATTTCTTGGACTCGTTCATAACCGACCTTAGCCAACCAACGCTTAAAAGGCTCGGCTTTAGGACTTGGTATCGACTGAATCAGACGAAATAACCCTTCGGTATTCCAGCAAAGCAATTTCTGTGGTCCGCCAGGTGTATCAAAGGTTAAGGCAAGGGGGGGTTCAATTTGAACCACCCCTTTTTCCACAGGCACAAAGAGGGCATTCAATTCAGTGTCTCGATTACGGATGTTCTTTAAATATTGGGTTGGGTTTGGCGATTCAGTCAGCGCCGCCACAACATCGGTAATAACGAACCACCACTCGTTTTTATAAACGATCTTGCGAACTTCTTTTTTGCGGAAAATAGCGATTTTGTTTAATTCTTCCTGTGTCATAGCTCAAACCCAATCTTTTTTAGATTCGCTTTAATCTCTTTTTCCAATTTATCACCTTCGATAAACTGACCATTCAACTCGGTGGTGAGCTTTTTCATTTTATCCTCGAAGGCCTCGTCGTCGTCTTCGACCGCTTCACTGCCAACGTAACGGCCAGGGGTGAGGATGTAGTCTTGTTCGGCAATTTCGGCTGCGGTAGCAACTTTACAAAATCCTGGTACGTCGTCGTATTTACCACCGTTTGAACCGCGCCAGTTGTGGTAAGTGTCGGCAGTCTTTTTAATATCGGTGTCAGATAGTTCGCGGTTGCGGCGGTTGATCATTGTTCCCATTTGACGAGTATCGATAAAGAGAGTTTTGCCTTTGCGATTTTCGCGATCACGAGCAATGAACCATAAGCAGGCTGGGATAGCAGCATTAAAAAATAGCTTATCTGGCAACGAAACGATGCAGTCGACGAGATCGGCTTCGATGATCTTCTGGCGAATCTCGCCTTCGCCTGAGGTTTGCGAACTCATTGAGCCATTAGCTAACACAAAACCGGCAATGCCACGCGGGGCCAGGTGATGGATGAAGTGCTGAATCCAAGCGTAGTTTGCGTTGCCCTTGGCCGGTATGCCAAACTTCCAGCGTAAGTCGTTGCGCAGGTGTTCTTGGCCCCAGTCGCTAACATTAAATGGAGGATTGGCCAGAATAAAATCGGCTTTGAGATCTTTGTGTTTGTCGTTGTGAAGTGTGTCGCCGTTTTCGAGCTTGGCGTCGATATGGTGCATCGCCAAATTCATCTTGGCCAGTCGCATGGTAGTGGTGTTCAGTTCCTGACCGTACACGTGGATACTGTCGATTTTGCCTTGATGATCGAGGACGAATTTCTCACTTTGAATAAACATGCCACCACTGCCGCAACACGGGTCATAAACGCGGCCGTTGAACGGTTGGATCATTTCGACTAACAGCTTAACGACTGATTTCGGCGTGTAGAATTCCCCACCTCGTTGGCCTTCGGCATGGGCAAATTTACCCAGAAAATATTCGTAAACTTGCCCCAGAACGTCGCCCTTATCAGGACCGGACATATCTATTGTGCTAATTATGTCGATTAATTCGCCTAGGCGACGCTTATCAAGCGATTCGGTGGCGTAATTTTTAAACAACACCCCCTTAAGGTCTGGGTTGTCTTTTTCTATCTGGTCCATAGCATTATCGATGATCGTGCCGATCGATGTTTGTTTGGCGTAATCACGAATAAAGGACCAGCGCGCCTGCTTTGGCACCCAATAGATGTTCTCCATCATGTATTCGTCGCGATCTTCTGGCTCCGCAATGGGGCTCTGTTTGAGTTCGTTATATTTCTTTTCGAACGAGTCGGAAATATATTTCAGAAAGATTAGTCCCAAAACTACCTCTTTGTAATCCGAAGAGCTTACATTGCCACGGAGCTTATCCGCAGCTTCCCACAGTTTTTGTTCTAAACTTGGGTTTGGCATAATGCAATTTTACCCCTTTCAACCTGAAAATACCAGGTTTGGCGAACCCTTCGACCCTTC